>NZ_QCZG01000007.1 GCF_003097615.1 Pueribacillus theae | reverse complement strand
TTTTTGATACATCGCTGAAAGCTTTCCGGAACCATACGCCTAGCGTATGGTTTTCTTTTCACAATCAGAGAGCTATACGAATTCATCGTATAGCTCTTTCTATGTATCTGAACCAACCAAACGAAAATTACCTTCCCTCGAATAAATCCAACACCGCCGCAATAACACGTTCCTGATCTTCGGCAGCCATATTTGATCCGCTCGGAAGGCATATCCCGTTTTTGAATAAGGCATCTGAAACGCTTGTGCTTTCTTCATGTGGATAATAGCCCGCATGCCTATACAATGGCTGCAGGTGCATCGGTTTCCATACAGGGCGCGCTTCAATATTGTGTTCGCTTAACTGTTTAATCAAGTCATCACGGCTAACACCGGCTACAGCGGGATCAATCGTTAAAGCAGTTAACCATCGATTCGACTTTGAGCCTCTGGGTTCCGGCTGGAAGGACACCCCCGGAATATCGCCAAGCGCTTTTGCATACCGATCAAAAATGGCTCTTCGCTTGCGAATGCGTTCATCGAGTACTTCAAGCTGGCCACGGCCGATGCCGGCAACAATATTGCTCATCCGGTAATTGTATCCGACTTCAACGTGTTCATAATGGAGAGCCTGTTCACGCGCTTGCTGTGATAAAAATCGCGCTTTTTCAATGGCTGCTTTGTCATTGGACACAAGCGCACCGCCCCCGGATGTCGTAATGATTTTATTGCCATTAAATGAATAAATGCCAAATTTGCCGAATGTGCCGCTTTTCTTCCCCTGAAACTCGCTTCCAAGCGACTCTGCGGCATCTTCAATTATCGGAACATTATAGTAGCTGCATATTGTGGCCAACTCATCCATTTGGGCACTTTGCCCGTAAAGATTAACGACAATAACCGCTTTAGGCAATTTGCCATGTATAGAAGCATCTTTCAACGCACGGTCCAGTGCGGCCGGTGACATATTCCATGTCTCCAGCTCCGAGTCAATGAATAGAGGCGTCGCTCCCTGGTACATAATCGGATTGGTACTTGCGACGAATGTCAAAGATGAGCAAAAGACCGTATCTCCAGATCCAACATCCAATAATCGTAAAGCCAAATGGATCGCCGCCGTGCCGGAATTCAAAACTGCGGCATCTTTCACATCATTATAATCGGCGAGTTCTTTTTCAAACTCCACAACATTGTTTCCGAGCGGCGCAATCCAGTTCGAAGCAAACGCTTCATCAATATATTTTTGTTCGTTTCCGCTCATATGGGGAGACGAGAGAAATATTCGATCATGATCTTGCTTCATCTAATCCACTCATTTCATTCATTGTTTCATTACGCTTTATCACTTGAGCAGGAACACCGGCGGCAATCACATTACTTTCAACATTTTTAACGACAACCGCCCCTGCTCCGATTGTACTCCAACTGCCGATCCGCATTCCTTGAATCACTGTCGCCCCTGCCCCGACATGAGCCCCTTCCAGGACGGCCACACTCCCCGCCAATGTTGCATTCGGGGAAATGTGGGCGAAATCTCCAACCCTATTATCGTGTTCAACGACAGAGCCTGTATTGATAATACAATGGTTTCCAATCGTGGCATCAGCATTTATAACAACCCCGGCCATCACAACCGTGCCATGCCCAATGCGGGCAGATGGGCTAATGGTGGCATGCGGGTGAATCACGGAAAGATAACGGGTTAAAGGAATATTTAATGTGCCAAATAATTTTTTGCGAACGGAATTACTCCCGATGGCAAGGCAAAATTTATAATCTGACCTATTGATGGTGTTCAGAAAATCCGTCGGCGCATACATGATTCCGTCTTTTTCAATGGTTTGGCGAAAAGCATCATCCAAAATGGCGTATAATTCCAGATCGCGCATTTGATTCAAGCTATCTTGAATGACTTTGCTATGTCCGCCTGCCCCGATTAGAATCACTTTTTCCATTGGTAGCCTCCGATTTCGGCGTTCCGGTAAATCTTTCAACCGTCGCATGGTTTTCTTGATTAATCCCCTCAGACTTAAATACTTTCACAATGGTTAACAGAATAATTTTAAGATCCAGCCAAAATGACTGATGATCAACATACCAGACATCAAGGGCAAATTTTTCTTCCCAGCTAAGGGCATTGCGGCCATTCACTTGAGCCCAGCCCGTTATTCCGGGCTTCACATCATGCCGGCGTGCCTGTTCTTCCGAATACAGCGGCAAGTATTCCATCAAAAGGGGGCGCGGGCCGACCAAGCTAAGATCCCCTTTCAGCACGTTAAATAATTGCGGAAGCTCATCCAGGCTTAATTTGCGAATCATCCGTCCGGCTTTTGTCAGCCGCATGTCATCCGGCAACAGGTTGCCATTTTCATCGCGTTCATCTGTCATCGTTCGAAATTTATATAGCCAAAATGGCCTGCCATGCAGGCCGGGGCGCTTTTGTTTAAAAATAACCGGCGAGCCCAGCTTGGCGCGAACGATGATGGCAGTAAATAACAGGACAATTGAAAAAAGCACAATACAAATAAGTGAAACAATGATATCCACACTTCTTTTTATCATACTCACCTCCGTATTGCACCCTCCATAAAGCATACCTTTTTTATAAATTTTTTCCATTCGTTTTGTGAAGCATCCAGAGTATCATGCATCCGAAATTGAAAAGCTCCCTGCAATTCTCCGGACACCCGCTCTGTTACCTTGTGAGCAGCCCAATTACTAGGCTTCGTTTCCGAGGGCCGCTTTTAACCATTTCTTTCCACGTTGCTTTTCCCGGCTTTAATGGAGTAATGTACGCTGCCCCGTCCTTTAATGCGAGCTTCCCCGGCTTTGCGACGATTAAGTCACCAATCTTGGGCCCATTCACTAACTCAACGAAATCAGCCATCTCAATTCCTGTCTCAACCGGCTGTTTTTTGAGTTTCCCAGCGTTCGTCATTTTCCAAACAGCCCCTTTGTGAATGCTTTCCGTACGAACCGCACGGGCGCCGAGTGATTCTGAAATGGTAATGTCAAGATTGACATGATAGCCGCGAAGCAAATCATCAGGCACCATGCCATCATCAAAGGCGACTTGGAATGGGTAGATGCTTTCCCCATGCAATGTTACTTGCTTCGGATCACTGCTTACCTTATGGATAACGCCGGTCAGCTCCCTTGTGCTTCCATCATCTTGAGCAGCTTCTCCATCTTCCGCAATAGCGGCGTTGCCGCGAGCGCCAGCATCTGCATCATCTGAACCGGGAGGAAGGTGATTCCCCGCTTCAACAGATTCCGCCTCTTCTGAGCTTTCAGCATCTTTCAACTCTCCGTTAGGCCCGGCACTCTCGCCTGTTTGGGCAAGTTCGTTATCCGAGCTTTTCGCATCATTGTTATCGGCGGCGGTCTTACTATCTTCAGCATCTTCCACAAGTGAAATAGAGACTTTCATCCCATCTTCGACCTTCATGCGTTCCTTTTCCGAAAGTTCGCCCGCCACACCCAGTGTAGGCGAAGAAATTGCCATGATCGGATTTGCCAGTGACGCCGAAATCTTTGTCACCTTTCCGGAATAAGGGCTTGGCACTTGAATCTCCCCGCTGCCTGCCGTCATGTCGGCGAGCTGTGATTCCGCACTTTTAAGCTGTGCCTTCACTTGCTCCAATTCGGCTTCCTTATGAATGATAAACTGTTCCTTCATCATCTCCGCGCCAGTTGTGTTTTGTTTTATAGAAACCGCTTCACTGCCGTTAGGATCAATGACACGGGTATCGGACAGTTGTACCTGTTTCCCTTGCATTTTTTTAATCGCTGTTTCAATCGCCTTTATCTCATCATTATACTTGGCAATGTCACGCTCCAACGATGCCTTCATTTCAGCGTAATTTCGAACTTCGTATGTATATAAATGACTGCCAACGCTCACTTCATCCCCTTCAGAGACCAGAAACTCCCCAAACGCCCCGCTGCCTTCATCGAAATAGACGAGCTCTTTCTCAGAATCGATAACGCCTTCTGTCTGAAGGGTCTCGGCCAAATCTCTTTCGGCAACAGGATTCCATTCCTTCACAAAAACCACACGTTCAACTTTCCCATCCTTATCCTTTACAATGAGAAAAATATTCAAGCATATAAGCAGCAAGCCAGCGGCCCAAATCAACCTTTTCGCCTTCAACTAAACCACCTGCCTATCACATACGGGCTTCCAAACACGACAATCGCCGCAAGCACCCACTCCAGAAACCGCAAGAAAATAACCGCTAGCCAAACAGATTTTTCCTTTTCGCCCAGCATCCGGTTTAAAAATTTAATTTGAAACGAAATGATCCACAATTGAAAAATCGAAATCGACCCAAAAAAGTAAATGAGCCAAGGCTTTGACGTCAGATGCGACGCAATCACTCCAAATGAAAACGGCGAAACAAACCAATCAAGGCCAAAAAACACGGCAAGGGGAATCCACGTGAGCCGCTCGATTAACACAATAACGAAAACACCCAGTTGCATGGCCATAAGCTTTTGAAAAGGGACTTCAATGATCAGCCATTTAAAAATCATTGCTGGAATACAGATCATGGCAAGCGCAGACACTGCCCCGGCAAGCGACCGCCCGATGATAAACCAAAGCTTGCTCGACTCATATTCAGCAGGAGTATACGCCGCACCGCCACTCATAATCAATGCCGACCCAATGCCCATATATGCCATAAGCCCATAAGTAACAATACTGGCAAAAACAAGCAAGCCGGTGAGCTTCCATACATTACGAATGCGCTCAGCATGGCTTATTCGATCCAATTGATCGCCAAATGAAACGAATAACTTAAGAACGTTGAGGTAGTACATAATCTGCGACATCCTTTTCACTAGTTAAATAATCATTAAGATTCAATACCAGTAAATTTTATCTTAAAAACAATTAAATTACTAATATTTTTCATTTGCAGCCGCCAAACAAAGAAACGATCACTCGAGATTGAAATCCTTGTCAAAATGGGGCTCTGGCTCTTAATTTTTTGGCGCTTTCCATGTTAAAAAATATATTATCTTGCAAAAAAATTATAGGTAGAGTAGAATTTTGTCATAAATCCCATTTATTTCATCAAATGGAATTGACAAACTTACTTTCTATAATTATACTAAAATTCAAGTGGCTATTATCCTAGTAGTTTCCTTACATATGTTCACGTTTAGTCAGGAAGCAGAGAATTATAACCATAAAGGGAGGAAATTGTTTTATGTCAAAGAAGAGCTCTTACCGTAAATATGCGGTTACAACGATCGCAGCGGCGGCTGCAGTTTCTGCTGTTGCACCTGTTGCATCGGCAGCCGAAACAAAGGATTTTACAGATGTAAAGCCTGACCATGAGCACTACGATGCGATTATGGCAATGGCAGAAAGAGGAATCGTTACAGGACTTAATGATGGAACTGGAAGGTTTAATCCTGAAGGCCCTCTATTCCGTGCGCAAGCAGCAGTCATGTTCGCGCGGGCATTAGAACTTAGAACACCATCTAATGTGAAAGAAGTGCTAAGCGTTTATACAGATGTAAACGAAAACAGCGAATATGCAGATGAGATTGCTGCAGTAACAGCAGCAGGAATCTTTGGCCAGTTCGGTAAAGATAGTAAAGGCAATAAAATTAAAGGGAAGTTCAACCCTTGGAAAAACATTAACCGTGAGCAAATGGCTTCAGTTCTCGTACGAGCATACGACTTAGAAAAGCTAGACACGGACGAAAACGTTAAAATCAATCTTAAAAACGTAAGTCCGACTCACCAAGGAAGCGTTCAGACGCTTGCTAACCTTGGCATTACTGTTGCGACTGATAATTTCAAGCCACTTAACAATGTTACTCGCGGACAGTTTTCATCATTCTTAAAGAGAACAATTGATAAATACGAAGCTCCTTCTGAGGGAGTGGCAATTGAAAGTGTAAAGGCGATTAATGCAAAAACACTGGAAGTAACATTTGATTCAGGTATAGACGCTGATAAAGCTAAGCTTGAAGTAGTTAAATCAACTATTAAGCAAAACATTTCTAAAACAACATGGGCGGAAGACAACAAATCTGTTCGACTTGAACTTACAACAAAGCTAACTAAAGGCGAATATGTCGTTAATGTAACCGGTGTTTCTGAAAAGCCGCTAACTGGTTCGGTTCAGGTGGAAGATGAGAGAGTAGACTCCATTGAGATTTTATCAGATATTGCTGTAGTAAATCGTAACGCTAACCCAACTAGTGCAACTGTAGCTTACCAAGTAAAAAACCAATATGGTGAAGATGTTACAAAAACAACCAACTTAACTACTAACAGTCCTTCGGTAACTCCTAACCCATCAACTGGCGTTGTGACTATTGATTTAGGTGATGACAATAAATACAAGGTTGGAGATAAAGTTCCGATCACACTTGTTCATGCTGATAGCGCCAAGTCGGCTACGAAGACACTTACTTTGTCAGCTGAATCCGCAGTGTCAGAAGTGGGTATCAAAGGGATTTACAATAAAGATGGCAAAAAACTAAATGAAGATACTAAAACTAGTGACGAATTTTATCTCCTGGTTGATGTAAAAGACCAATACGGCAATGCTATAACTGATGCAGAAAAAGCTTCGAAAGGGCTAATAAAATCAGAAACAAATCCAACAGTTATCAAAACAGCTGGCGCAGGAAATGCTGTTGAACTTTCTAGTTTGACAATTGATGGTAAAAAACAACTCGGCTTAAAATTATCAGGTGTACAAAAAGCTGGTGAGAGTAAAGTTACTTTAATCTCAACAACTTCCGGGAAAAATGATTCTTACAATATTGTGGTCGCTGAAACTACGCGTGCGGATGTTGTCAACTTGTCACCCCCAGCAATTGCAGTTGCTAATGAAGATATCTTAGTACCTGTATCTGTTATTGATAAAGAAGGGAAAGTAATCACAGATACAAAAATACTAAACAACCCGGAAAAAGGTGTAAAAGCAACCTTTAATAACGACCCATTGCAATTTGTTGAAGGAGAAGACAGCAATATTTACATTAAAATTCCTTCTAATATCAATACGACTGACGGCACATTCCCGTTAGTAGCCCAATCCTCAACATATAAGGTTGCGACATCTATAATTAGAGTTGATAAAAAAGCAGTGCCTACTACAATTCGCGGTCTGAAAAAGCCTTTAACGCTTAAAGCTCAAAGACCGGCAACTATTAATTACACAGATGTTGTAGTTGAAGATCAATATGGTCGTTCTATGAAGGATGCAGACGTGAAGGCCTATTTGGCAACTGGAAAAGGTATTGTTGTGAAAGCTAATGACTCTGCTTCAAATGTTGTTACTATTCCAGCATCACCAAATAATATAATTACAGATAGTAAAGGTGTAACAGTAACAGCCCTTAATAAGAATGGAAGCCAGACAATACAACTTGTTCTTGCTGAGCTTAAAGCTGATGGTGTCACAGAAATCGCAGCTAGCACAGCAGATGCTCAAGTACGTGTCACTGATGGTACAAACTACGAAGGATACGAAATTGCGCCAATAGGAAAGGTTCAAGCAGCCGATGTGCAAGATGCGCGTAACAAAAAATTCACAGTTAACGGCTTGTTGGACGGCGGAAAAGTTGCTTTAGATGACAATGATTACACTGCAACGATTTCTGGAGGGAGAAAAGCAGACGGAGTCGAGCCACCAAAAGTATCAAATGGTGAAATTACAGTTAATAAAGAAAACTTAAATACTGACAAAGGTGGCAAGCCAATTGATACTGAATTCACTTTAAGAGTAACAATCAATGCAACGGGTAAAGTGCTTGAAGAGAAGTTCATAGTGTCAGCGGATGATAAAAAAGTAGAAGACTTTTTCTTTACTACATCTGAAACTTCTACAGACTCAGACGACTATGATGCTGCTAAAGCAATTACTACTGCAATTGCTGATGGAGGAACATACACAATTGCAACCCCGATTGTTAAAGGGGATGGCCATTCAAACCTAAACTTTGCTACTGTGGATCAATACGGTAATAAAGCTATCCAGGGTGACGTAGCGGAGACTGTAACAATTTCTCCTGAGAAGACCGCTGACGTTTCAATCACTGATAACGGTACAAAAAATGCAAAAGCTGAGCTTAAAGAAGGTGTTGCAGAAACTAAATTAACTGTTAACGTTAAAGTAGGTAATGCAACTAAAGAATTAAAAGTAACATTAACTGCAAAACCTATGCCACCAGTAACTCCTTAACAAAATTAAACGAAACGTTGCTTTATAAGCTAGTAAACTAGTGAAAGAAGCGGAAAGGGCACCTCATGTTCAAACTTCAAGCTTTTTATATGATACGTGGTTTATCATGGGGTGTTATTTTCTAACTGTTATGTTCCAAGTGATGGGGGAATTTCCCATCCTTGCTAAACAGTCTTTATGCAAGAGCCTGATCCTCCTGGGCCCAGTGACGCGCTGATATGCGGAAGGGGCTAAGTCAGGTGAAGTCGTACCCGGTGGACCGGGGCGGGGCTCCTTAAAAGGCAGCTATGGCCAGGCAGACGAATCCATGTAGGCAGGGTGAGGTAGTGAATGTTGTGAATAGCTAGGAGTTCAGCATTCATCCTTGCATCTGAAATAATGCAACGGCGGTCAGCATAATTGACTGTTAAACTGGCCGTTCTCATTCCTGAATAGTGGAGGCCTAAGGCTGTCAAAAAGAGGGATGGACATAACGGAACGTTTGAAGTCTTTTCGGAAGAGGTGGATCAGCACCAATGAATCCGGAAAGATGGCAGCGGGTTCATAGTAGTGTGGATAGCTAGCCGTTTGTACCCGTGTGGTAACATACGAGGAGGATAAAACTAGCAGGAGCGAAGGAACCCAGTCAGTAGCAGATTCTAAAACGACTTATTTCCCCAAAAGTAATGTCGTTATCCTACTAAACAACTAGGGGTTGTCCAGAAAGTCATTAAAAAATGACTTTCTGTGACAGCCTTTCCTCTTTTTGCTAAAAATCTATACAAAAAAATCGCCCTTTCTAGTAGAATGAAGTTACCACACCACACTCAAGAAAGGACGATTTTTTTATGAGCAATCCGAAGATTACTAAAAAAGAGTATAACATACAAACATCGCTTTCTCTAGAGGTAAAAGAAGAAACTCCTATTGCTTCCAAAGAAAAATTCGCTCCCACGTTCAAATCCTATAATAATCATCAAAGTTTCTTTATTTATGATCTTCAAGAACTGATCCCTGAACATCATGTCGCCCGTGTTGTTGATGAAATGGTTGAAGCCATTCCGGATGGGCAGCTATTTGCCCATTATTCAGGTGGCGGACGTCGTCCTTTTCATCCGAAAATGATGCTAAAAGTGATTTTATATGCGTACTCACAAAAAGTATATTTCTTGCCGTGGTATTGAAACGCTTATTCAAGAAAGCATTCCTGCAATGTGGCTGGCGGCGATGCAAAAACCCGATTTTCGTACCATCAACGATTTTCGAGGGAAGCGTATGAAAGCCATGATGGATGAGTTATTTGAAACGATGATCCTCAAATTAATTGAAGACGGGCATATTACAATGGAAAACTACTTCTTGGATGGCACAAAGATTGAAGCCAATGCCAATAAGTATTCTTTCGTATGGAAAAAATCAACGATCCGTTTTGAAGAGAAATTGAAAGAGAAAATCAAGGCAACTCTTGAGCAGATTCATGAGATTACACAGGCTGAAGAAATGGAGCTTGAGGACATACCTGCCCCTTTAGAAAACGCGTCAGTTGAACAATTAGAAGCAGTGGCAAATCAACTCGAGACACAGGTGAACACATTAACAGAAGAAATCGAAGCGGAAAAAGAAGTACCTGTTCGGAAAGAACTCCGTGCACGCCGAAGTGCGCTAAAAAAGCCAATCAAGCTCATCCGTACAGACTTCATCCCCCGAATTCAAAAGTACAAAAAACAGCATGAGACATTCGGTGAACGCAACAGCTTTTCAAAAACAGATCCCGATGCGACATTCATGCGCATGAAAGAAGACCACATGAAAAATGGACAGCTAAAACCAGGATATAATGTACAAGTGGCAACAGAAAACCAGTTTATCCTTTACTATACACTACACCAGCGCCCGACAGACACACGCTGTTTTATCCCCCACTTAGAGAAATTAGCAGCGTCCCGTTTGCCGATGCCTAAAACAGTGATTGCGGATGCAGGGTATGGCAGTGAGGAAAATTATCTGTACGCCCTCGGGGAAGAAAAGGAGCCTCGTTTTGAATGTTTAATCCCCTACGGCACGTATGTAAAAGAAAAAACACGCAAATACAAAAACGACATCAGGAATGTAAAAAACTGGACATACGAGGAAAAAGACGACCTGTTCATTTGCCCAAACGGACGCAAAGTGCCCTTTAAAAAGTACCAAAACAGAAAGAACGCTTCAGGATTTGAGCAAAGCTACAAAATTTATGAATGTGAAGACTGTTCCGATTGCCCGCTGAAAGCACAATGTACAAAGGCAAAAGGCAATCGCCAAGTCCACTTGAATCCGATATTTGAAGAGATGAAAGCAAAGGCGAAAACAGCCCTTGAATGTGAGGAAAAAGCAGAACTCTACGCCATGCGCAAAATTGAGGTAGAGAGTGTTTTTGGCCACATCAAGGGCAATCGGTCGTTCCGCCGATTCTCATTACGTGGCCTCGACAAGGTCCATGTAGAGTTTGGGATTGTGGCAATGACCCACAATCTCCTGAAAGTGGCGGGCATGCGCCTGCTGTTTTCAGAAAAAAGTTATAAAAACACAAAATCAGGTGGAGAAAAACAAATCGTTTCTCTCCACCTGATTTATTTTAGGGACTTTTTAGACAGCCTCTATTTAAAAGTTGGAAATAGGTATATTAGAATAGTATTATTAACCTACTGACGGCACGCCGTATGCGGTGAAAGCCGCCTGTACGGTGTAGGCCCGAACCGAAAGCCACGGAGTTGTGGTATAAGACGGGAATAGCGTGGGAAATGCAAAAGATTTAAAAGAAGCTTTAGAAAATGAATCAATAACGAGAATTGTTCTAACTGATAACATTTCAGTAGATGAACCAATTATACCAGCAGCTGGGGTAACGATTGATGGTAATGGTCATGAGCTTAAATTTAGTAACACTGGCGATGGTGCTAACAGCGCTGAAGGCCTATATATTGCCAACGATGGTGTTATAATCAAAAATTTAACAATTGATGGTGTAAATGTAACTCATGGCGATAACTTAATTGAAATTTACAGCAATGCAACGCTTGAGAATGTAACAGTGAAGAACGGAAAGAAAAACGGTATTTACGTTAACCATAATTCAGCCGGCGATATTACTGTAAACTTTAAAAACATTACAACTGATAAAAACAATTGGGCTGGAATTGGCTTAGTTGCTCAAAAAGCAGGCGCTACACTTACTGCCAATTTCACAGGAACTAACTCCTTTGGCGAAACTGTAGGTGTCTATTCCGAACAAGGAACAGAGGAGGATCCTAGTGCGTATCCCGGGAGTGTAGTAGTGAACGGTTTAAGTGAAAAAGCTCATGACACCAAAACTTACCAAAAAATATATGAATAAATTAATTAATTGAATTTAAGAGAAAACAACCACGCCCCGTTAGTTAGACACAACTAATGGGGTGTGGTGTTTGGAGGGACAAGGGGACAGGTCTTGTCCCTCCCGCAATCTACGTGAGACTGCTTCAAATCTTCTCGCTGTTTAACTTAACCCACCAAATGACAAAGAAATTTTTAAAAATGACATTTACTAAAAGTTCACGTATCGTTCAATCATAAGCAAGCTTAATATTGCTGGTAAAATTATGAAAAAGATATATCAATGTAGATAATCTTCTATTAACGGCCGATCATAATAGTAGAAAAATGCTAGCCAAAGCGTTACAACAGTTTATCTTTTTATTATTTAAAAAAATAGTGACAAATCCGAAAAAAGGAATATAATAAAAAAGGGGAAATAAGAAAAAAAGAACTACTGCTGATGGATCGCCGTGTGCGATAAAAATCGCCTGCATGGTGAAGGCTCGTTATAAAACCGAAAGATAAAAAAGGATAAGACGAGAATAGCGAAACAACACCAATAAAAGATCTTAGAATAGTTTCATATAATAGTACTGATATAGCAATCAACTGTACGAGCCCTATTTCAGCAGATGAGATAAAACTATATCATTCTGTGAGTGGAAAAGATGAGTGGCAACTAACTAACTACACTTCAAGGTTGGACTCTAGTGAATTAACTTTTTTTGTGACAGGTCTGTCCATGGATACCACTTTGTATGATTTTAAAATAATTGTTAAGGGTGGACCTAATGCAGGAGAATCAAATGTTGTCACTCAACGGTTCACGTATCCTTAATTAAAGTTTCTGTAGGAAGCATCATTGACAAACATTGACTCATTAGTTTCTTATGACCTATACTTTTATTACACATTTTGTGCTCCTTTGTAGAAGATTGGGAACAAGTATGGTCTCTTTCTACAATAGGAGCTTTTTTCAATTAAGTAGATAGTAAATAGGGGAAACATAGGGACGGTTCTCGTGTTTCATTTTGTGTACAATCCAAATAAATATTTTGGTAATAAAGAAGGATTCTTTGTTATTTTGTTGAATTATGAGTATATAAGAAAATATCCTCTTTTCCGTTTAACTCCTTTCCTTCCACTTATATTTACGTCCTACAGATACGACTTCCGCAAAAAAACCACCGGCTTTTCGAAAATCGAAAATCCTTTCGTTCTCAATATCAGTTTATTCGATGATGATGTTATTCAGGAAGTGACAGGATTATCAAAAGAGGAACTCAAAAAATTGATGAAAGAGCTGCAATAATTCGGAAGACGATCTTGTGATAAGGTTGTCTTTTTTCTTGATTAATATTTAAATCTTGCAATTATATTGTATTCTTCCGACTTTCCTTTAATCTCATTTTTCCAACTTTGGCCGTTGATTTCGATAAGGATTTGAATATAAAAGGTGATGTGACGAAGTGATTTTTAAAGAATTGCTAAAAAATGTAAAATTTGATGATGTGTGGGAAGTACTTTTTAGAGAATATAACTTTAAGGCAGAGGCTTACGAAGCTTATAAACGAGTAATGGATGAATTACGATCACTTGAAGTTCCCGCTTATCAATCTGAGTTTACCTTGGTAGTAGCGAAAGTTGAAAATAGTTTTGAACCAGGGACTTTTATTTTCGAAGTATTTGGAATGAAAAAAGGTGATGAAAATCGTTATGCACTTGAGATGGAGCCTTGGGAAAATTGGATGAACGTCGATGTTTTAAATAAATCAATTGAATTCTACAGTGCAGCGGGTGTAGTTGCCCACGCTTTATACGAGATGACATTCTTTGGATATTCTGCTGAAGCAGTGGCTAAAAGAGTGGACGAAGAGAAACAAATATTAACTGACGTTGTGAGGAATTAGAAAGTGGGAATACAATTTCAATTGAAGAATTAAAGGCTGATCTAGGGATTATAGATAAACTTACAGCCGAAGAAAAAGAAAAGCAGAAAAGGGAGTATGAAAGAATTTGTGCTGAAAATGAAAAGGTGTATAAGAATTTACTGCTCAGTTGGAAACAATGATCATGTAAATAGATTGTTTTTTTTTCTTTAGTTGGGTATAGAGATATCGATTGAAATTGATAATTGATGCAAATACCCGTATGGCTAGAGAGACCTATTAAAATTAGATAAAAACGATAGCCCTGATAATCGTAAAGTAGGTGTCCGATCAATCAAGGGCTCCCAGATGGAATAGAAAAAATAATTGCTTTACATCTTTTCCCCGTAAAGTACTTCACTAAATACTCCACCCAAAGTTTTTGGCCTTTTTTAATTTTGTAATCCCAATGGATTTTTCCTGCAATAATGGATACTATGCAAATGATACATATCAGTGCGGTAATAATATAATTTTCAATGAATGCCTTCCCCCTGATTAAACAAAAAACGTCAATTTCCTTTATAAATCATAGCTTTTCAAGCAAAAAGACAATCTTTGCAGAGGAATTTGTCTGAAAAAGGCGGCCGCTGCCACTTCATTGTTTTCCGGTAAGAAGATTAGTAAGATAATAGGAGACAGATAAGAAGGGGCGAACGAAATGGCGAATCGTATCAAAGTAATGACGGTTTTCGGAACGAGGCCGGAAGCGATAAAAATGGCACCGCTTGTTTTACAACTTGAAAAAAATAAAAAAATTGAATCAATCGTTGCGGTAACAGCACAGCACAGGGAAATGCTTGATCAAGTGCTGGAGATATTTAGGCTTGAACCTGATTATGATTTGAATGTTATGAAAAAGCGCCAATCGCTAGTTGATATTACGACGAAGGCGTTAGCGGGGCTGCATGATGTGATGGGCGAAGTGAAGCCGGATATTGTACTCGTCCATGGTGATACATCGACAACGTTTGTTGCGAGTTTAGCCGCTTTTTATATGCAGATAAAGGTTGGCCATGTGGAGGCGGGGCTTCGTACATGGAAGAAATACTCGCCTTTTCCAGAGGAGATGAACCGCCAGTTAACAGGTGTGATTGCGGATCTGCATTTTGCGCCAACGAAGCAGGCAAAGGAAAATTTGCTAAATGAAGGGAAAAAGGCAGAAACGATTTTCATTACAGGGAATACGGCGATTGATGCGTTGAAAACAACGGTAAGAGAAGACTATGTACATGAAACGCTTGAAACACTTGGCGATGATCGGCTGATTTTGGTGACGGCACATCGAAGGGAGAATCTCGGCGAACCGATGAAGAATATGTTTCGGGCCATCAAAAAGCTAGTCCAAGAACATGGCGATGTGCAAGTCGTTTACCCTGTTCATATGAACCCGGTTGTAAGGGAACTTGCAAATGAAATTCTTGGCGACGATCCGAGAATTCATTTAATTGAGCCGCTCGGTGTATTTGATTTCCATAATTTTGCCGCGAAAGCACATTTGATTTTAACGGATTCTGGTGGAGTGCAGGAGGAAGCGCCATCATTAGGTGTTCCTGTTCTCGTATTAAGAGACACAACCGAGCGGCCGGAAGGCATTGCTGCTGGTACGTTGAAACTTGCCGGGACGGATGAAGCAATGATTTATAACATGGCGAATGAACTGTTAACTGATGATCAGAAATATAACGAAATGGCAAAAGCTTCGAATCCTTATGGGGACGGATTTGCGTCAAAGCGGATTGTTGAGGCAATTCTTTATTACTTTGGAGAGCGGTGTGAACAGCCGGAAGAATTTGACGCGCAAAATTAAACATTGATCATGAAAATGAGACATTCAAAAAGGTTGTTTGATTTCAAATCGTTGAAAGGCCGAATCGCTCTTGCGCTTCCTAATTTGTAGTCGTTGTTCTTTACAGGAATTTCGGTTTGGTTTTTATTGACAAACCGAAAAAATATTCGTGAAATTTAGGAAAAGAATAGTAAGGAGGAGATTGAATTGGAACAGGTGATGAAGCAAGTGCTGGCTGAACTGGAAATATTCAAGTTAAGGAGAAACAAAACCGATTGAACATTTGCTGGCGGATTAGCTAAAAATAAAAGCAGAACATCTTTTAGTTTCGATGTTCCACTTCTATTCCCGTTTAATAACCGGTTTTGTTGCCGGCTTCGTTGAAGATAATCTTTTTAAAAATGTAACGATTGGTTTTCTCTTTTCGCCTATGAGCCCGATCAGTTCAGCAGTTAGTTGGAGTATCAGCAACAGCAAGCTAATCATCAGCAGGGAACCCCAAAGTGTTGAAGCTGAAAAGACAAGTGCTGAAATTCCAAAGAAAATGCTGACGCCATAAATTATAAAAACAGTCGTTTTGTGGCTAAAGCCCATGTCGATTAACCGGTGGTGAAGATGCCGCCTGTCAGGACTTGAAATTTTTTGTTTGTTTAAAAGCCTGCGGATAATGGCAAAGAATGTATCGAAAATCGGAACAGCCAATATGATCACAGGGATGATTAAGCTAAATAGCGTAACGCTTTTGAAAAGGCCGAGTATGGAAATAATCGAAATGGAATATCCAAGAAATAACGCCCCTGTGTCTCCCATGAATATTTCCGCCGGATGAAAATTGAAAAATAAAAAACCGATGGTTGCCCCGAGAAAAATGATCGATAATCCGAGTGCGACGAATTGGCTGTCAATCACCGCCATAATGGAAAAGAACGTTAATGCAATCGTAGAAACCCCGGCTGAAAGGCCATCCAATCCATCGATTAAATTCATGGCATTTGTAATGCCGACAATCCATAAAATAGTAATGGCATAGCTAAAGACGCCGAATTCGACTTTTCCGTAAAACGGAATTGTAACAAAGTCAACGAGGAGCCCTGAAGAGACGACAATGCAAGCGGCGATAATTTGGCCAAGTAATTTTGCTTTCGGTGACAACGTGAATTTATCATCCAAGATCCCGACGATGGTGATAATGATTGCCCCAATAATAATTTTTGGCATGTAGGGTGAATAGGGTGCCGGTGTCAAATAAAGATAACCTGCTGCAACGCCTATGACAATCGCAAGTCCGCCGAGCCGAGGCTTTGAATTCATATGGATCTTTCGATTTTCTGGTTTATCTACAATATTATATCGAAGTGCAATTTTTTTAACGAAAGGTGTTGCAATAATTGTAACAAGAAGTGAAATGAAAAAAGCGATAAAATAATGGTATGTATCGAGCAATCGATCACCCCTTTTCAAGCAGCATATCACACTTATCATAACAGATTATTTAAAAATGAAAAGAATTATCGAATGTTTCCTATAAAAATTGTCGAATTTTTAACGGCTTCCTCTTAGTTTGCCTTTCGAGTTATAATTTATTTATTTCCTTTTCCAAATACTCGACATCCCCAGAGCCAATTTCTGCTTCTCCATTTGTTAAGTTTGTGATCCATTCAGCAAATGTTTCTTGATTTCCACTTTCCACATAGATGTCCATCTCCACATGTTCGAAATAGCGGATTTCTTTTTTTTCGTATGGTGAGTTGTGCAGTTCATTTTCAATTTTTCCAAGGTACGAGTAGTCAAAAGCCGTATGCATGATTTGCATAAGCACTCTTTTTACGACGCCGACAGTACGAATCACTTCTGAAGCGGCGGATCCGTATGCGCGAATAAGGCCTCCAGTTCCTAGTTTAATTCCACCGAAATAGCGGGTGACGACAACAACGGTATCTTTTAAGCCGCGTTTCTTTAGAACCTCTAATATGGGTATTCCTGCGGTACCGTTCGGTTCCCCGTCATCGTTTGCCTTTTGGATTTCATTGTTTTCACCGATCAGATAAGCGGAACAATTATGTGTTGCGTCATAATGTTTTTTCTTGATGGATTGAATGAAAGCCTGTGCCTCTTCTTCCGATTCGGCTCGGCCAATATATGCAATAAATCTTGACTTTTGTATGTAGATCTCGTGTGTCCCCGGTTGTTTTACGGTATAATAAGAAGATAGCATCAACAATCCCCCAAGCAATCGTTAAAAAATCTACTGCTATTATAACGCGGCAGTGACGAAATTCCTATTCATAGGCAATTTGTAATCGAAAAACAATCGGATTGTAAAGTTAAATAGGAAGGAAGATTCTAGTCCTTTTTGGTCAATATTTGTAAAGTGGGGGTGGAGGAATCGAAATGAATTCAAAAAAAATATCGAGTAAGCTACTTGACCAAATTTTGGATGAAACGATCTACAAAGTTTCAGAAAGCAAAAATGAAGTATTTGAGATCGGAGAACTTTCTCGTAAAGAGTTTGAACGTTTATTAAAAAAACTTGAGAATATCAAGATAGATGTGGCAAAAGTCATTGATGAACGAGATCTGCTTGAAGAAAAAACAAGGCTTGCGAGAAACCGCCTCGCCAAAGTTAGCCATAATTTCAATAAATACACGGAAGAGGATGTTAAGCAAGTCTATGAAACTGCGAATGATTTGCAAATTAAGTTGAACGTTTTAAGGGAAAGAGAGATTCAGCTGCGTGAGAGGCGTGATGAGCTTGAGCGCCGCCTTCTTCAAGTGAAAGAAACCATTTCAAAAGCAGAAAATTTGACAAGGCATATTTCTGTCGTTTTGAACTATTTAAGCGGTGATTTAAAAAGAATGGGCGAACTGATTGAAGATGCCAATCGAAGGCAAACACTCGGGCTGCGAATTATCGAAGCCCAGGAAGAAGAGAGAAGGCGCCTGTCACGAGAAATTCACGACGGCCCTGCGCAGATGCTTGCGAACATGCTGTTACGGTCGGAATTAATTGAAAAAAAGATTCAATATAAAGGAACTGATGCGGCCATTGCCGAATTTAGAGAATTACGCCAGCTTGTACGAAATTCACTTCAAGAAGTTAGAAGAATTATTTACGATCTTCGTCCAATGGCGCTAGACGACTTTGGGCTCATTCCAACGTTAAAAAAATATATAAATACTGTCAGTGAAAATTTCGGAACGGAGGTTACGATCCAAATTATTGGGCAAGAGAAGCGGTTGGCTTCCAATTTGGAAATTGCACTGTTCCGCCTTGCACAAGAAGCGGTACAAAATGCGTGCAAGCATGCGAAAGCGTCACAAATCCAAGTGAAAGTCGAATTTCGGGACGAGCAGCTTACACTATTAGTGAAAGATAATGGCATTGGCTTTGACTACAATGTGAAAAAGGAAAACGCATTTGGGCTTATTGGAATGAATGAACGAGTCGATCTCCTTGAAGGGAAATTCATGTTGGAGTCCACACCTGAAAAAGGCACAACCATTTTAATTCAAATACCGATAAAAAAGCAGGAGGTAAGGGATGAAGTTTACAATTGAACGAACGATTAAAATTATTTTAGTTGATGATCATCCGTTGTTTCGGGAAGGCGTCAAACGAATTTTGGAAATGGAGCCAAATTTTGAAGTCGTAGCGGAAGGCAACGATGGAAAAGAAGTGGTGGAACTCGTTCAACAGTATCTACCTGATGTTGTTCTCCTTGATATTAATATGCCAGAAGTGAACGGAGTTGAGGCAACACGGCAATTGATGCAAAAGGTGCCCGGTACGAAGGTTATCATCTTATCGATCCATGACGATGAAGCTTATGTTACGCACGCGGTAAAAACAGGTGCTGCAGGATATTTGTTAAAGGAAATGGATGCCGATGCGCTGATTGAGGCGGTAAAAGTTGTCGCAGAAGGCGGTGCATACGTCCACCCGAAAGTAACTCACAACTTGGTGAACGAATATCGCCGCTTAGCATCTCAAGGGATGGAAGGATTGGAAATAGGATTTAAAGAAATTGAGTACCGGAAGCCGCTCCACTTATTAACGAGGAGAGAATGCGAAGTGCTGCAGCTTCTTGCTGACGGAAAAAGCAACCGCGGCATAGGAAAAGCGTTATACATAAGCGAAAAAACGGTGAAAAACCACGTGTCGAACATTCTTCAAAAAATGAATGTCAACGATCGGACCCAGGCGGTTGTTGAAGCGATTAAAAAAGGCTGGGTGAAAGTAAGGTAAGCACTTCAATTATTTATTGAATGAGGGATGGACATGGCCAAGACGGCTGTCATAACAGATAGCACATCTTATATTGATCGTTCGAAACGGCAAGAGAATAACATTTTCATGATTCCTCTGAATGTCATATTCGGTTCGGATTCTTATCGTGAAGAGATTGAATTGAAAACAAGTGACTTTTATAACAAAATGCGCAACATTGAAGAGTTGCCGAAGACGTCCCAGCCGGCTGTCGGCGAATTCGTTGAACTGTACGAGCGGCTTGGAAAGGAATATAACGAGATTGTTGTCATTACACTTTCAAGCGGGATTAGCGGTACATACCAGTCAGCCCTTTCTGCAGTTGATCTTGCCGAAAATGTGAAGGTGTACGTGTTTGATTCAGAAATTAGCTGTGCTGCCCAAGGCTTTTACGTTTTGGAAGCTTCCAAAATGGCACAGTCAGGAAAAAGCGGAGAAGAGATCATCAGCCGTTTAAACGACATAAAAAGAAAAGGCATCAAAGCGTATTTTATGGTCGATGATTTAACAAATTTGAAGCTTGGCGGAAGGTTATCCGGGGCACAGGCATTTTTTGGCGGCTTGCT
Organism: Pueribacillus theae; assembly: GCF_003097615.1. Classification (NCBI taxonomy): domain Bacteria; kingdom Bacillati; phylum Bacillota; class Bacilli; order Caryophanales; family Bacillaceae; genus Pueribacillus; species Pueribacillus theae. The sequence goes on along the minus strand of NZ_QCZG01000007.1, from coordinate 87,967 downwards.
TAAAATTAAACCCGTTTTAGCGTTTGAAGATAAAGTTATTCAACCATTTGAAAAAATCCGTACGCGCAAAAAGGCGATTCGCAGGCTTTTTGAGATTTTTGACAATGACGCAAAAACCGGAGAAACCATCCATGCAGCAGTTATTCATGCCACCTGTCCAGATGATGCGGCTGAAATAAAGGAAGAGCTGGAAACCAAGTATCGGAATGCCACAGTTGAGATGGGCTACTTCGGCCCGGTAATCGGTACTCATTTGGGTGAAGGAGCCATTGGATTAACATGGTACAAACCATAAAATGCTTAAAAAGGGGGGCGTATAGTTGAGATACGCCTCCTATAGTAAAAATCAGCAAGTTCTCATTCATCCGGAAGGCATTCCTTTTGAAGGCGATTCCCTGTCTTCTTTTTCAGCAATTTCACGCCTGGACGATTTTGAACAACCTCCTCTTGATTTTGCATACCCTTTTTCTCCAACACTTCAATATCGACTTCAAGGCAAACTTCTCCTGTTAGATGAACTTCCTTTTTCAATTGACTTTATCCATAGCCATTATTTGCACGGGTATGTTGGCTACAAAAAATCCATAACCAATGAATCAAAGCAATATTGCTGCCATCGTTGCGGAAATACTGTGCAGCGCCTGTTTGCGTCTTTTTCGTGTGCACGTTGTTTGGAAGAATGCACATATTGCCGTAAATGCTTAGTCATGGGACGAGTAAGTGAGTGTACCCCGCTTATCTATTGGTGTGGAAGCAAAACGAAACCGGCTCAAATCGCCGATTCACTGAAATGGAAAGGGGAGCTTTCCGTTCAGCAAACTCGGGCTGCGGATGCTGTGCTTCAAGCGATTGAAAGGCGGCATGAGCTGTTAATATGGGCGGTATGCGGCGCTGGGAAAACAGAAATTTTATTCGAAGGATTGGCGCGTGCTTTTTCATTAGGCTTGAGGGTGTGCATCGCCACACCCCGTGTTGATGTCGTCCTTGAACTTCTTCCTCGCTTAAAGGAAGCATTTCCGAAAGTGATAATTAACGCATTATATGGAGGAAGTGTTGATAAGGAGCAAGATGCACAGCTCATCATCTCTACTACACACCAGTTGCTTCGCTTTCAAGATTGGTTTGATGTGATGATTGTCGATGAAGTGGACGCGTTTCCCTATTCGATGGATCGAATGCTTGAATTTGCCGTCGAACGTTCGAAAAAAGAAGGGGCCCCAACCATCTATTTAACTGCAACACCAAATGAATCTTTTAAAATACGTGCGAAGGAAGGGACACTCCCATCTGTGAAAATTCCAATCCGCTTTCATCGGCATCCTTTGCCGGTACCTTTTTTTCAATGGTGCGGCGATTGGCAAAAAAAATTGTCGAAAGAACAGCTCCCAAAAGTGGTACACGAGTGGTGCAAAGAAAAGCTTCGACAAAAAAAGCAGATCTTTCTGTTCGTTCCGTCTGTCAACATGATGAAGAAAGTGAAGGAGATTCTTGCTTCATCATTTTCTGGCACATTTTCTGGCATTGATGGTGTCCATGCAGAAGATCCAGAACGTAAAGAGAAAATAGAGAAATTCCGAAAAGGTGAGATTCAGCTTCTCGTGACGACAACGATTTTAGAACGCGGTGTAACGGTCCCAAATATTGATGTTGGCATATTGGGCGCTGAAGATCAGATTTTTACAGAAAGTGCGCTCGTTCAAATTGCTGGGCGAGCAGGGAGAAGCGGGAAATATCCAACCGGTGAAGTCCGGTATTTTCACTTTGGGAAAACAGAAGAGATGATGAAAGCTTTGCATCATATTGAAGAAATGAACGAGGAAGCAAAAACATTGTAGAGCAGTGGAGGTGAAAGCATGGATTATTGCTTATGGTGTGATGTGTCTTTTTATCAAGCATTGACATGGAACAGTGTATTTGGGTTAACGGAGCCCGATAAATTGTGCGAAGAATGCCGTCAGTCATTGACGATTATTTCCGGGGAAATATGTCGAGTCTGTGGCCGTATGCTCGAAAAAACACCAAAAGGCTTTGTGGATGGAGATACTTGTCTCGACTGCATCCGCTGGGAAATGATTTGGCCGGACAAAAATTTCAAAAATCGCTCCCTTTACGTATATGACGGCAAAATGAAAGAATGGATGAACCGTTTTAAATTTCGAGGTGATGTTGTGCTATGTGAAACGGTAACGTCAGAATGGAAGAAATTATGGCTGAAAGAATGCCAAAATGAAATCATTGTCCCAATTCCATTAAGCGGCAAACGCCTGTATGAACGCGGCTTCAACCAGTCTCTAGTCCTCGCGCAATTACTAGATGGAGAAATAAAAGATATTCTCACTCGTAAAAATAGTGAAAAGCAAAGTAAAAAGTCACGCAGCGAACGTCTTCAAACGAATGCCGATTTTTTTCAGTTGAAGGAGGGCATTGGCTTATCAGGTGCCAGAATCGTTCTTATCGATGATGTTTACACAACTGGCACGACTGTAAGGAATGCCGCCCAAACACTTTTTGGCTACGGGGCACGTTCCGTTTCATCATTGACGTTGGCAAGAGGTGTTTGAAATTGCAACCAACCTATAAACTTTTTATTGTTTGAACCGATAGATATAATAGACAAAGAGCGAGACTGGGGGGATTGAAAGAAATGGCTGAATTGGCAAATTGTGAGCAATGCGGCAATGTTTTTGTCAGGACGATACGGGATATTTGCGAATCTTGTTACAAAGAAGAAGAAAAGATGTTTGAAAAGGTCTATACTTTTATTCGCAAAAAGCAAAACCGTTCCGCAAGTTTGCATGAAGTCCATGAAGCGACAGGGGTGCCGGAAAAAGTCATTATTCGCTTCATTAAGGAAGGCAGGCTTCGAACAGCCCAATTTCCAAATTTAGTATATTCCTGCCAATCGTGCGGGGCTCCCATCTCGTCTGGAAATTTGTGTAAAAATTGTGTTGAAACGATAAAAAATGATCTGGAGATAGCTGAAAAAGAAGCCGAACGGCAAGAGGTGCGTCAAGCAACGTATTTCAAAAATCAAATGAACGATTATTAAGTGAGGTGGCGTCATGAAAATTAATCCGATTCATTCAATGAAAACAAATCCGTATAAAAAGGCTGCGGAAAACCAGCCGGAAAAACCACAAACACAGCATAAAGATAAGCTTGAAATTTCTGCACAGGCGAAAGAACTGCTAAAAAAATCCGAACTTCAATCTGAACGTGAAAAAAAGGTGAATGAGATTAAAAAACAGTATGACGCAGGAAACTATGAAATCAATTATAAAAAGACAGCCGAAAGGCTGCTCGATTTTTGGAAAAAATAGTCGGTGAGGATGTTTACTAATGACGGCCCAAAACATCATTCAATCATTAGCCATGCTTCTTAAAATACAACAGCAGCTGAACGATCTTACAATAGAAAAAACAGAGTTTCTAAAACAAAACGAAATTAAAAAACTTGAAGAGCTGCTAAAAGCAGAGGAAAAGCAAATAAAATTGTTGGGAAAAGCAGACGAAAATCGCCAAAAAGCTGTCGAGGATTTTTTAAATAGGAAAGGGATAGTGATTGAAGATGTTACCCTTTCATCACTTTATCCTTTTATGGAGGAAAATGACCGTGAAATAATCCGCAAGCTGCATGCGAAGCTTTCGGAAGAAATCATTAAAATGAAAGAACAAAATGAATTGAATCAACAGTTAACGAAACAGTCACTCCAGTTTGTCAACGCTTCACTTGAAATGTTGTCGCCGGAACCAGAGGAAGTGACTTACAAACATCCGGAGAATAAAAAAACGGATGGCAGCCATCGTTCGTTTTTTGATTCTAAGGCATAGAGACTTATGAGGGGGATCACAACAAATGCGTTCAACTTTTATGGGACTTGAAACAGCGAGACGTGGCATGACGGTACAACAATATGCATTAGAGACGACTGGCAATAATATTGCCAACGCCAATACCCCAGGCTATTCGAGGCAGAGGGTGAATTTTGAAGCGGCTGAACCGTATCCGCCGCTTGGAATAAATCGCCCGCAAGTTCCCGGACAGATGGGAACGGGTGTGAAAGCGGGATCCGTTGAGCGTGTGCGGGAATCGTTTCTTGATGTCCAGTTTCGTAGTGAAAATAACAAATCAGGCTACTGGAGTTCAAGGGCGGAAGCATTAAGCAGACTCGAAGATATAATGAATGAGCCTTCTGACGCTGGACTTGCCAAAACACTTGATCGATTTTGGCAGTCGCTCGAAGATCTCGCTGCTTCGCCGAATGATCCTGGCGCTCGTTCTGTTGTTAGGGAGCGAGGCATCGCAGTCGCCGATACATTTAACTATTTAAGCAACTCGATAACAGCACTTCAAAAAAATACTGTACAAGAAATTGATGTTACGATTAAAGAAATTAATTCGATTGCCACCCAGCTGAACAATTTAAATCAACAAATTCGGGGAATTGAACCTCACGGTTATTTGCCGAATGATTTATATGATGAACGTGACCGTCTTCTAGACAGGTTGTCAGAATTGGTCGATATCGAGGTGACCTATGAACCTAACCGTGGAAATGCACTTCCCACCGCGGAAGGCAACGTAACGGTTTCGATTGTGGATAGTGAAGGTAACTCTCATACACTTGTCGATGGAAAAGACATGACCACCAGCAGTCTTACAGTCGATAATGATAATAAAGTCAAAATCGGTGCTGATGATTTGCCACTTAATTATGAAAAAGGGAAATTAAGTGCCCTTTTAAAAGCGCACGATGACTATGGTAAGATGATCGACAATCTTGATGAAATGGCTCATGCTTTCGTTACAGAATTTAATGAAATACATAAAAAAGGCTGGAGCCTTTCAGATATTAAAGCAGGCTCACACACTGAAAGAAACTTTTTTGAAGAACTTAAAGATGTCTCAGGTGCTGCGAAAAATATAAAAGTAGATCAAGCGATTATCGATTCACGGGATAACATCGCTGCTGCAACTGACCCAAATTCAGGTGAAGAAGGCAATGGGGAAAATGCGTTGCTGCTTGCCGAAGTGAAAAATAAAGTACTGGATAAGATCGGTTCTGAAGAAAAGACAACGTTACAAGGATTCTATCAAGGGGTTATCGGTGAGATGGCGGTTAAAGCCCAAGAAGCAAATCGTATGAAGAGCAATACCGAAACGTTAAAGATATCAGCTGATCAACGCCGCCAGTCAATCAGTGGTATTTTGCTTGATGAAGAAATCATTAATCTTATTCGCTTCCAACAAGCATACAACGCATCAGCCCGTATGGTTACGGTTGTTGACCAATTGCTTGAGAAAATTATTAACGGCATGGGCGTTGTTGGAAGATAAAGGGGACTTACAAAGAATTAGCGTCCGCAATCCTCCGCTTAACTTCTAGGATTTGGAGTTGCGGGATAAAGTAATGGAAGGGTAGATGAAGAAGATGCGTGTCACACAAAGTATGTTAACAGCAAATATGCTTCGAAATTTAAGCAACAGTTACTCTCAGCTTGGCAAGCTGCAAGAGCAATTGTATACACAACGTAAAATTAGCCGTCCGTCTGATGATCCGGTCGTCGCGATTAAAGGGATGGCGTATCGAACGAATTTGACAGAAGTTGAACAATATACGCGAAACTTATCTGAAATGTACAATTGGATAGACAATTCGGAAGCAGGTCTTGAACAAGCGAATGCAATTTTGGGGCGGGTGCGTGAACTTGTTGGCCAAGCGGCGAATGATACGAATGGTTCTGAAGATCGTCTTAAGATCAAAGCCGAAATTTCCCAATTGAAAGAAGCCTATACGGAAGTCGCCAATACGAAAGTTGCGGGGAAATATATTTTTAATGGCACTGATATTTCAAATCCGCCTGTTACGATCAACGAAGATGGGACGATAAGTCCAAAATGGGATGAAAACAATAAACCAGATCCTTTCAAAATCGAAGTATCAAAAGGGTCAACGATTCCAGCAAGCATTGACCCAAATGTCGTGTTTGGGAAAGAGGTTTTTAAGACTTTCGATGATTTGGAACAAGCTCTTAAGGATGAACAGAATATCGACTCTTTCCTTGAGAGATTAGACGGGCATATTAACAACCTCCTTTCAGAACGTGCAGAATTAGGCGCCCGTTATAACCGGGTTGAACTTATTGAGAACCGTTTAGGCGATCAAGAATTAATTGCCAAGAAGATCATTAAAGAGAACGAAGGAGCGGACATGGAGAAGGTTATCACCGATCTGAAAATGCAAGAAACGATTCATCGTGCCGCTCTTGCAGTCGGAACGCGTGTTATTCAGCCAAGCCTGTTGGACTTTCTGCGATAAAGTGACAGCCTGCCATTTTCGGGCTTTTTGAACCAACTTATATGTAAAGGATGCATTCTATGAACATTCCTCAAATTAGAATGGAATCGAAGTTCGCCAGAATAGGTATAGCCCATGAACCTCCAGTCCAGGAAATGGAACAGCCAAAGGCTGAGCTTTCCATTCAGCAGCCCCCAGCTGAATTAACAATTGAACGGATACCCGGAAAGCTTACGATCGATCAGGTACAAGCATGGGAAGAAATGAACTTAAAGTCACCTTTTAGGCTAACGGAAGAATTTGCCCAAACAGGGTATCATGACTGGTTGAATGGCATGGGGCGGATCGCTGAACAAGGGGATGAGTTGATGCGTATCGAAAATGGCGGAAATCCAATCGCGGATCAAGCGAAAGAAAACAGTGAAAACCCACTATATGAATTTAATATCGGTTGGATCCCGTCCCCATTTAGCGTGAAAATTAATTACACACCAGGCAAAATTGAGATTCAATCGAAAGTGAATAAACCGATAATTGAAGCGAATCCAAATAAGCCTGTTCACCGCTACAGACCTGGCAAAGTGAATATTTATGTGGAAAGGCTGAACAGCCTTGCGATTGATTTTGTGAATAGGAAAGTGTAGTTTTTATTTTGGAAGGTGGAAAGTGATGCTAACTATACAGACGAAGTACCAAGGGGAAATTGAAGTCCATCAAGAAGATATTCTCACGTTTGAACAGGGGCTTCCGGGTTTTGTCGATGAAACAAAGTTTGTGATTCTTCCATTTGCAGAGAAGAGTCCTTTTTTTATTTTACAGTCAATCAACACTCATGCCCTTGCTTTTTTAGTAACAGAACCTTTTTCTTTTTTTAAAGACTATAATTTCAAATTGGAAGATGCTGTGCTTCGCCAGCTTAACATTCAGTCGAATCAGGATCTATCTATTTTTGTTATTTTGACGGTGAACGAGCCGTTTTCGGAATCTACCGCCAATCTTCAAGCGCCGATTGTATTAAATGTGAAAGAAAGACGAGGGAAACAAATTATTTTAAATGATCCCCGCTACGAAACGAAACATCGATTACTAAAAGCTGCTCAAAGGGAGGGGTAAATATGCTTGTACTCACAAGGAAATTGAATGAATCCATTAAAATAGGAGACGACATCGAAATTACAATCCTCTCAATTAGCAGCGATCAAATTAAGATAGGCATCCATGCGCCAAAAGACATCGATATTTATCGGAAAGAAATCTATCTTTCGATTCAGGAAGAAAATAAAAAGGCCGCGGATGTTTCTTTGGATTTGATGAAAATATTGAAGGATATGAAGGATGTGTGAGATTGTCGAATTTCGGCGATCGGTTTTTTTGAAAATTCAAGAAGGGATTTGTCACAAAAGGAAGAATTAGGTAAAATGTCCGGGGCGTTTCTGCTTAGTAACTTCTTTCTCTTTTTTTCTCCTATTGTTTTTCCCCCTGTTTTAAATTTCCTCGCAACACTCTTAATCAATCATACAAGATTTATTTTTTAAGGCCAGTTTCAGAAAGAGATTAGAAGTAGGAATGCCTGGAATTCTCTTAAATTGTTATTTTTCTGATCATCGTTGAATGATGGTATGCTGTTAGAAACTTCCTCTTTCTTCCTTTTCCTCCTTTTTTCTCCATTTATCTTACTTTTGCCGAAACAATTCTTTTATAAATTTTAATTAAACGTTTGTTTAACTTTTCTTTTTGTAACGTTTGCAATCAAAGTGAAATAATGATCGCAATAATGCAATCTTTTGTAAGCTTGTTTTCATCTTTGAACCTCCTTTTTTATGATAGGATGCGTATATAGAAAGACCATTACACTACATTTCACACATCAGGAGGTTACATCATTATGAAGAAATTACTTGTGGCAACGTTGATCGGAGCCGGTTTGGTAGGATGGCAAGCGGGTGGGGCAGAAGCTGCATCAACCTGCAATGTACAACAAAAAGCAAATGTAAAATATGAAGTTAAACAAGTCCCGACATATAAATGGGATTACTACTATAATTGGCAGAATCATTACAAAGATTCAAAGAAAGATGTAAATAAAAATAGCAACCAGCAAAAAGCGCCGGAGAAAAACAATGATAACGTCGTTCAAGAAAAGCCAGCCCAACCAGCACCATCTCAGCCGGTCAAAGAACAGCCTAAAAATGAGAACCAACAACAAGCAAACCAAGGTTTAACTGCTGAAGAACAACAAATGTTGAATCTTGTTAATACGGAAAGACAAAAAAATGGCCTGAAGCCATTAAAAGCAAATCTTGAATTGACAAAAGTCGCTCGTGTAAAAGCGAAAGACATGATTGATAAAGGCTACTTTGATCATAACTCTCCAACATACGGATCACCGTTTGACATGATGAAACAGTTTGGTATTTCCTATCGTACGGCAGGCGAGAACTTGGCAGGGAACCAAACGGTTGAAAAAGCACATACATCCCTTATGAACTCTGATGGACACCGTGCCAATATTCTTAACAGCGGCTATACTGAAGTTGGAATTGGAATTGTCGATGGCGGCCAGTACGGCAAAATGTTCGTTCAAATGTTTATTGGATAAAATAGATTAGAAGACTTGTTCTCTTTATTGAGCAGGTCTTTTTTTTGTGTTTGATAGGAAATTAAGTTATTTACTGATGATTGTTAAAAAGTGTAGAAGCAATCCGATAAATAAGGTAGAGAATGAAGAGGGGGAGTGCGGTGTGGATGTAAAAGGAATGTCAAATCCTTCGGTTGCTGCCCATACTGTTCACCGGATAACGGACAGTGGCATAAGACGGCATGAGCAGCCTGGGCAGGAAGAAAAAAATACATTCGATGAGCAACTGATGACGGAACGAGTGAGGGAGAGGGTTGATGCCGTAAATGACTTTTTGCTCCCAATCGACATTTCGGTCAAATTTACGTTTCATGAAGAGCTGCAGGAATATTATGTTGAAGTTGTTGATAAAAATACGCAAGAAGTCATCCGGGAAATCCCTCCGAAAAAATTTTTGGATATGTATGCGGGAATGGCGAAATTTATGGGGCTTTTTGTTGATGAAAAAAGGTAAGAAAGCGGTGATACAATATGCAAGTGAATCGATTTGCTGGCCTTGCAAGCGGAATGGATACAGAATCAATTATTAAAGATCTCATGCGGGCGGAGCGGTATCCGCTTGATCGGCTTGTCCAAAAAAAGCAAGTGCTTGAATGGCAGCGTGACAGCTACCGCGATGTAAATAAATTGCTGACGGCTTTTAGCGATCTTACTTTCGATGGCGTCTTTAGGCAAGCAACTTTCTTGAAAAAAACTGTTTCGAGCAGCAACGATAGTGCTGTTAGCGCAAAAGCGATTAATCCGTCAGGGAATGTGTCAACCCAGATAGAAGTCTCGCAGCTTGCAACTTCAGAAGTATGGGTGTCAGCGGATGACCCACAATTTACTAGTGGGGAGCGGACGCTTACTTTTAACGTAACCAAGCCGGGAGAATCAGAACCAACAGAGGTTAAAATTGAAATTTCGGCAAATGATACCCTTGGAGATGTGATAAAGAGGTTTAATAGTTCGAATTTTGGCGTTACGATTTTTGAAGATCGTGTTGGGGAAAAAAGCCATCTCGTGATGACGATGAATGCCACTGGAGTTGGTGCAAAGATAGAAGTTGTTGCTGACGAGGACGGAAGCAACTCCACAAAAGATTTTATGGAGAAGCTAGGCTTTAAATTCAACAACGGTGTTCTAGAGAATGGCCCAAAAGGCAAAGAAGGCAAAAACGCTAAATTTACGATAAACGGCTATGAAACAGAACGCACCTCAAACGTATTCACAATCAACGGAATCGAATACACGCTAAAGAACACGACAGAGGGTAAGCCTGTCACTATTTCGACAGCAAACGACACCGATTTTATTTTTGACACGGTTGTAAAATTTGTCGACGAATACAATAAATTAATCGCAGATTTGAACGGTCGTCTCCAGGAGAAGGTATACCGTGACTTTAAACCGCTCACGGAAGAACAGCGCGAAGATATGTCTGAAAAGCAAATTGAAATGTGGGAAGAGAAAGCGAAGAGCGGCATGCTGAGAAATGATTCGATTATTTCCGGCGGGCTGAATCAGATGCGCCTTGATTTGTATTCGACGGTTGAACTTGCGGACGGTACGAAGCTTCACCTCGCTGACTTTGGGATCACGTCTTCCAAAGATTACTTGGAGCGGGGGAAACTGGAAGTCAATGAGGATAAGTTGCGTGAAGCCATTGCGAACGATCCGAATAAATTGTACGAACTGTTTAACGGAACACCAGGAACTACGAAAACAAGCTTTGAAAAACAAGGAATTGCAGCCCGGTTAAGAGCGTCAATAAAAAGCGTCACAACGAACATTGAGGCCCGGGCGGGAAACAATTTAAGAACGAATCATCAGTTTACGCTTGGCCGCAATTTAATCGACGTTGATAAACAAATTGATCGCATGCAAGAACGTTTGAAAAGGTTGGAAGAAAGCTATTGGAGACAGTTTACTGCGATGGAAAAAGCGGTACAGCAGGCCAATCAGCAATCCGCGTATCTCATGCAGCAATTCGGAGGCTTTTAGGAAAGAGTGAAGGAGAGGCTTTTTTATGTCAGCAAGAAATCCGTATGCTACATATCAAAATAATGCTGTGAATACTGCGGCGCCAGGTGAGTTGACACTCATGCTTTACAATGGGTGTTTAAAATTTATAAAGCAAGCGAAGAGTGCAATGGAAGAAAAGCAAATCGAAGAAAAAAACACGGCGATCCAAAAAGCGCAAAACATCATTTCAGAACTCATGGTGACATTGAATATGGATATTCCGGTCTCGAATCAGATGATGCAGCTGTATGAGTATATAAACAGAAGGCTCATAGAAGCGAATATTAAAAATGATGCCGCCATTTTAGACGAAGTGGAAGGATTTGTCGTAGAATTCCGTGATACGTGGAAGGAAGCCGTCTTGTTGAACCGTAAACTGCAGCATGATGGAAGAGAACGGGCATAATGACAACTGTGAATGAATTATATTTGGTGACGCAAGAGCTTCATTCAAGCTTGCATGGCGGCATGCCCGATAATGTGGAGGAGAAGGATGAGTACATTTCTTCGGTAGAGAAACTTCTCTCTGTCCGCCAACAATTGATCGATAGGCTTCCCGGCGATTACTCGGCGGAAGAAAAACAAATCGGAAAGCGCATTGTTGCCATTAATTTGGAAATTGATAAGCTGCTTTATGAACAATTCAAGGTGATGAAAAACAATTTCGAAACGTTTAAACGAAAACAGCAACGCAGCAAGCAATATATGAACCCATACAAAAACGCAGCGGCTGACGGGATGTACTTTGATAAAAAAAATTAGCCGTTGTTTGACAATCATTCCCTAAAGAGATTATATTTAAAATGTAAATGTTAACAAAGTGTGAACATTTACAAAAGATTGCACATGAAGGGAATGTGAAAGAAGAATGCAAGGTAAAGTAAAATGGTTTAATGCAGAAAAAGGTTTTGGCTTTATTGAACGTGAAGATGGTGAAGACGTATTTGTTCACTACTCAGCAATTCAATCAGAGGGCTTCAAAACGTTGGATGAAGGCGACTCTGTTGAATTTGAGATCGTTGAAGGCGCACGCGGACCACAAGCCGACAACGTAGTTAAGCTTTAATTCACATTCCCTGGTATTTGTTCAAACTGAACATTTTCTCATAATAAAGGGCTATAAAAGGAATTGAAGCGTACGTATAACCCTCCTGGATTTTTTTCCGGGAGGGTTTGTCTATTTTTCGACAGATTTTTTTTTATGTTTATGCAGGAATATTGTTAGGGAATAGAGAAGTATAGATACATAAATAGGAGAATTCGTCTTCCTGTTTTTTTAGTCGGAATTCAATGTTTCGCACATTGAAAATTATTGCACGGGGAGGAGTCAGCCATGAATTTTACAATTCGCGGTGAGAACATTACAGTGACCGAAGCTTTGAGAGGTTACATCGAGAAGAAAGTGAGTAAGCTCGAACGTTATTTTGATGCTCCTATTCATTCTGAAGTGCATGTGAATTTAAAAGTGTACAATGATCGACATTCCATTGAAATAACAATACCGATGAAAGATTTGCTGCTCAGGGGTGAGGAAAGCAGCCAAGACATGTACGCTGCCATTGATCTCGTTGTCGAGAAGCTAGAGCGGCAAATTCGAAAATATAAAACAAAAATTAATCGAAAATTTCGCCAAGATGGAAGTGTAAAGCAGTTTTTTACAAATGCCGCCGGGATCCAGCAGGAAAAACCGAAAGAGGAGGATACCGATTTTAGCGTGGTTCGTACGAAACGCTTTAATTTAAAGCCGATGGATGTAGATGAAGCGATCTTGCAAATGGATATGCTTGGGCATAACTTCTTCGTATTTTCGGATGCGGAGACGAGCCATACGAATGTCGTTTACCGAAGAAAAGATGGAAAATACGGACTTATTGAGCCGGAATGAAAAAGCGTTCATCATACATGAAGAAAGGCACAGCATCATTCATTTGAAGCTGTGCTTTTTTTCGTACAAAATCATTGGGGCGGGGCTGCTTCATTCGTACTTATTGTATATAAGTGAGGGTCTTGTTAAAATAAAAGAATGAACGGTACTTTACTTTAAAGAATAATTTCGCGCATGTCATATAGAGGAGAGCGTTTACGATGATAGGATTATTAAAAAAGGTATTTCCGACTGCGAATGATCGGCAAATTAGCCGGCTGCAAAAAAAGGTGGAAAAGATTGAAGCCTATGCCCCGCGGATGGAAAATCTCTCAGATGAAGAACTAAGAAATAGGACAGAAGAATATAAATCAAGAGTTGCAAAAGGCGAATCATTGGATGACTTTTTGGAAGAAGCATTTGCTGTTGTGAGGGAAGCTGCAACAAGGGTCCTTGGCATGACGCCATTCCCTGTGCAATTAATGGGCGGGATTGTGCTTCACGAAGGCAATATTGCTGAAATGAAAACGGGTGAAGGGAAAACGCTTGTTGCTACGATGCCTGTTTATTTAAATGCCCTCACAGGAAAAGGCGTTCACGTTGTGACGGTGAACGAATATTTGGCGAGAAGAGACGCCGAACAGATGGGGCAGCTTTATGAATTTCTTGGCCTCACTGTTGGATTGAATGTGAGCGGCCTTGACAGTGAAGCGAAGAAAGAAGCATATCAAGCTGATATTACGTACGGTACGAATAATGAATTTGGTTTTGATTATTTAAGGGATAATATGGTGCTGTATAAAGAAGATATGGTGCAGCGCCCGCTTCATTTTGCCATCATAGACGAGGTGGATTCCATTTTAATTGATGAAGCGAGAACACCGCTCATTATTTCCGGTTCGGCAAACAAATCAACCGATCTCTATATCCGTGCGAACCAATTTGTCAAGATGTTGACGAAAGAGACAGACTACACCCATGATGAGAAAACGAAAAATGTCCAGCTTACAGAGGAAGGAATCAATAAAGCTGAGAAGTTTTTTGGCATTGAAAATTTATATGATATTAAAAATGTGCAATTGAACCACCATATTAATCAGGCGCTTAAGGCGCATGTCGTCATGCTGAAAGATCAGGATTACGTCGTGGAAGATGGCGAAGTTGTTATCGTTGATGCGTTTACCGGGCGTTTGATGAAAGGCCGCCGGTACAGCGACGGGCTTCATCAAGCAATAGAAGCAAAAGAAGGACTGGAAATCCAAAGGGAAAGCATGACGCTCGCAACGATTACGTTCCAGAATTATTTCCGCCGTTACGAAAAACTTGCGGGCATGACGGGAACGGCGAAAACGGAAGAAGAAGAATTCCGCAATATTTATAATATGAACGTGATTGAGATTCCAACAAATAAGCCTATTGTACGTATTGACAACCCCGATCTTATTTACAAATCAATGAAAGGAAAATTTGATGCGGTTGTGCAAGAAATCGTGGAGCGCCATAAAAAAGGACAGCCTGTGCTTGTCGGGACAGTTGCGGTCGAAACGTCAGAACTCATTTCCCAATTGCTTAAAAAGAAAGGGATTCCGCATAACGTATTGAACGCAAAAAATCATGAACGTGAAGCGGAAATTATTGAGCAGGCGGGTAAAAAAGGCGCAGTGACCATCGCAACGAATATGGCGGGACGCGGGACGGATATTAAGATTGATGAAGAAGTAAAAAGTCTTGGCGGGCTGTATATTTTAGGTACGGAAAGACACGAAAGCCGCCGGATTGACAACCAATTGCGCGGCCGTTCAGGAAGGCAGGGCGACCCGGGGGAATCCCGTTTCTATATTTCGCTTGAAGATGAGCTGATGCGGCGTTTTGGCTCGGAAAATTTAATGGGCATGATGGATCGCCTCGGCATGGAGGAAGACCAGCCGATTGAAAGCCGCATGGTCACAAAGACTGTTGAATCTGCACAAAAGCGGGTGGAAGGTAACAACTTTGACGCCCGTAAACAGTTGCTACAATATGATGATGTCATGCGCCAACAGCGTGAAATCATTTATAAGCAGCGTGCCGAGGTGCTTGAATCAGACAATTTGCGTGAAGTCGTTGAGAACATGATGAAATCGGTGATTGAACGTGTTGTCAAGCTTCATACGCCTGAAGAAGAAGTTGAAGAAGATTGGGATTTAGAGAGCATTGCAGACTATATGAATGGAACCTTCTTCAGTGAAGGCATGTTATCGAAAACTGATCTAGTTGGCAAAGATCCAGAAGAGATGATCGAACTTTTGTTTGAAAAAGTAAAAAACAAATATGATGAAAAAGAAAAGCAATTGGAACCTGAACGCATGCGGGAATTCGAAAAGGTCATCGTTCTTCGATCGGTTGACAGCAAATGGATGGATCATATCGATGCCATGGATCAGCTTAGGCAGGGAATCCACTTAAGGGCGTATGGACAAAATGATCCGTTGAGAGAGTATCAATTTGAAGGCTTTGAAATGTTTGAAGAGATGATTGCCGCAATTGAAGAAGATGTTTCGAGATACATTATGAAAGCGGAAATCCAGCAAAATTTGCAGCGTGAAAAAGTTGCGGAAGGCACAGCCGTAAACCCGAAAGAAGAAAGCAAGCCGAAGAAAAAACAGCCCGTTCGAAAAGGAAAAACGGTTGGCAGAAATGATCCGTGCCCATGCGGCAGCGGTAAAAAGTATAAAAATTGCCATGGGAAGTAAAAAAGTCGTGTAAAATCATAACAATATAGGGTGGTCTATCTATGGAATTAGCAGAAATTCGAAACGAATTAACGGAAATTGAGCAGAAATTAAAAGACTTTAGGGGGTCTCTTTGACTTAGAAACAAAGACGAAGAAAATTCAAGCGCTTGAAAAAAAGATGCAAGAGCCGAATTTTTGGGATGATCAAAATGCGGCACAATCCATTATCAATGAATCAAATGGATTGAAGGACATGGTCGAGCAGTTCAATGAACTTCAAGACCAGTACGAGAACCTTGAAGTAACCTATGAGTTAATAAAAGAAGAAGACGATCCTGAGCTTCGCGAGGAACTGGAAAAAGAGCTGAAAAAACTAGTCGATTCATTGAATGAATATGAACTTACTCTTCTTCTTAGTGAATCATACGATAAAAACAATGCGATCTTAGAGCTTCACCCAGGGGCCGGAGGAACGGAATCACAGGACTGGGCATCACTCTTGCTTCGCATGTATACGAGATGGGCGGAGCATAAAGGGTTCAAGGTGGAGACGCTAGACTATCTTCCTGGAGATGAAGCGGGTGTCAAAAGTGTGACATTGTTAATTAAAGGGCATAATGCGTATGGGTACTTGAAAGCGGAAAAAGGTGTCCACCGCCTTGTCCGCATCTCCCCTTTTGATTCGTCTGGAAGACGGCATACATCGTTTGTTTCGTGTGATGTCATGCCGGAATTTAATGACGATATTGAAATCGACATTAAACCTGACGAATTAAAAATTGACACCTACCGTTCAAGCGGTGCAGGCGGCCAGCACGTCAACACGACGGATTCAGCCGTAAGGATTACACATCTTCCGACAAACACAGTCGTCAGTTGCCAATCAGAGCGTTCCCAAATTAAAAATAGGGACAAAGCGATGAAAATGCTGAAATCTAAATTGTATAAGCTCCGGATCGAAGAACAGGAAAAAGAGATGGCGGAAATTCGCGGCGAACAAAAAGAAATCGGCTGGGGAAGCCAAATCCGTTCCTATGTTTTTCATCCTTACAGCATGGTAAAAGACCACCGCACAAATGTAGAGATTGGAAACATCCAAAGTGTAATGGATGGGGATATCGATCCTTTTATCAACGCATATTTACGATCGCAGATCTCGTAATAAGGTAATCCTGTTTTTTGATATGAAAAGCCTGTTCTCTGTATAGCTGGAAATAAACAAGGAAAGACTATTGTTACAACTTTGGTAAATTGTTTTATTTCAGCTTGATAATGGGTATAGAATCCATGAAGTTTTGTTGCCCATTTGCTATAGTAGATATTGGGCAAGGAAGCTAGATCACTTTATGAAAGGAGAAAGGACATTGAAAAAAACATGGATTACACTATTTAGTATGTTAATGCTCGCTGTCGTTTTGGCTGCTTGTGGCGGCGGAGGCGACAACGCAAATGACACCGGAACGAATAATGATAACGGCACACAAACTGAAGACAAAAATAACGATGGCAATGGAGATGTAGGCGGAGATGCAGCAGCCGACTATGATGCAGATGAAGCGTCTGCTACATTCCAACAAAACTGTTCATCCTGCCACGGCGGAAACCTCGAAGGTGCAAGCGGGCCTGCTCTTGATGCAGTAGGATCGAAATATTCAAAAGATGAAATCCTTGATATTATTGAAAACGGAAAAGGCAACGGAATGCCTGCAGGCTTAATCCAAGGAGACGAAGCAGAGAACGTAGCTGCTTGGCTGGCGGATAAAAAGTAAATAAGAAAATGAAAAAACACAGCGCACATCATAGTGCGTTGTGTTTTTTTGTTAGGCTTTGTTAAACAATATTGTTGATAACCCTGCGGGTACGATTTACCTTCCGAGAAGCGGGTTTTCCTGACGGAAAAAAGGTTCTCTTCAGGCAAAATCGTCCCCGCTGAGGTTCATAAATCAACATTGGTTATTAACATAGCCTTTTGTTAAGAATGTGAATTCCTTGAAGACTATCTCATTCTATTATATCAGGACTTAAGGACTAATTTATCGGCTGTAACATCCCAGTAACGTTAAATCTGCCCTTTTTAGAGAGGAATTTACAGATTTAGACAATGCAAAAAAGCAAATTTTGTTACTTTTGTAATGAAAATGTAATGTTAATTTGACTCAAAAAGTCGAATAACGGTGCTATAATGGGTTTGGCTAACCAAAAACGAATATTTTTTGTCAAACATTGCTTGAACGAACTTAAGTAATTCTTGCAATACTAGGATGTGATATTTTTGATCGTGATGAAAGACGTTTGGAAGACATATCCAAACGGCGTGATGGCGATTAACGGCATTGACGTACAAATCCAGAAGGGAGAATTCGTCTTCGTCGTAGGGCCGAGTGGTGCCGGTAAATCAACATTTATAAAAATGATTTACCGTGAAGAGAAACCAACAAAAGGCACGATCATCATTGATGATACGAATTTGGCGGAGTTAAAAGAACGCCATGTTCCATATCTGCGCCGTAAAATTGGAGTTGTCTTTCAAGATTTTAAGTTGCTTCCTAAATTAACCGTCTATGAGAATGTTGCTTTTGCCTTGGAAGTAATAGACGAGAAACAGGAAGACATCAAACGCAAAGTAATGGACGTTCTTGAAATAGTAAAACTAAAAAATAAAGCAAGGGCATTTCCTGACGAATTATCTGGCGGTGAGGAGCAGCGTGTTTCCATTGCACGTTCTATCGTAAATAAACCAAAGGTTGTTGTGGCAGATGAACCGACAGGAAATTTGGACCCCGATACAGCATGGGGAATCGTTGATACATTCAAAGAAATCAACGAGAGAGGCACGACAGTTATCATGGCAACACACAACAAAGACATCGTAGATAAAACAAAAAAACGTGTTATCGCTATCGATGGCGGCCGGATTGTCCGGGACGAGCTGCAGGGAGAATACGGTTATGAAATTTAGGACAATAGGACGGCACGTGCGAGAAGGAGTCAAAAATCTTTTCCGCAACGGATGGATGACCTTTGCGTCGATTAGTGCAGTAACCGTTACTCTTTTGCTGTCAGGAGTATTTCTCATTTTGCTCCTTAACATGAATGCCATCGCTTCACAAGTTGAAGATGATGTGGAAGTAAGGGTCTATATCGACAGGTCGGCGGAAAACGACCAAAAAAATATGTTGAAAGACCAAATCGAATCGCTGCCTGAAGTAGCGGAGGTTACATACATACCGAAAGAACAAGGATTGGAAAATTTAATACAAAGCCTTGGCGATGAAGGCAAGGCCTTTGAATCGCTTAAAGATGAAAACCCATTGCGAGATGTGTTCGCCATTAAAACGAAGGAACCGCAAGACACCATTACCGTTGCCAATCAAGCAGAAGACTTTGATTTTGTCGAAGAAGTGCAATATGGCAAAGGAACTGTGGAACGCTTGTTTAAAATATTGGAAGTTTCGAGAAACATTGGTGTTGTTTTAATTATAGGGCTTTTATTTACAGCTCTTTTCCTAATTGCCAACACGATAAAACTAACGATCATTTCAAGGCGAAAAGAAATCGAAATCATGAAGCTTGTTGGAGCCACGAATGCGTTTATCCGCTGGCCATTTTTTGTGGAAGGTTTGCTTCTTGGCCTGCTAGGTTCGATCATTCCAATTGTGGTCCTTATCTTCGGTTACGATTTTATATATAACGAATTTAACGATAAATTAAAAACATTGTTTATCCACATGCTGCCAGTGCATCCATTTGTTACTCAAGTTTCAGTAATTCTTGCTGTGATCGGTATTTTCATAGGAATCTGGGGAAGTTTAACATCAATCCGAAAGTTTTTGAAAGTTTAATAGAAAGATTGTTATGTAAATTGGGGGAGGAATAGCGTTGAACCGAAAGTTGTTGGGAATGTTTTTGTCTACGAGCCTTGTCGCTTCAAGCGTCATTACGATTCCTGGAATGGCACAAGCAAAATCAATTGATGACATCCGAGCGGAAAAGGCTGCAACCAATGCGGAAAAGCAGAAGAAGCAAAGTGAAATTGAAAAATTAAAAAGTGAACAGCAGGCAGTAAAGAACCAGATTGCCAAAATTGATTCACAAATGGCGAAAACCTCGGATGAAATTGTAGCGAAGCAAGAGGAAATTGCTAAAAAAGAAGAGGAAATTGAGAAGCTAAAAAAAGATATTGAAGAATTGGAGATTCGCATCGCTGAAAGGGACAAGCTATTGAAAGAGCGCGTTGCTTCCATGCAAGTGAATGGAGCTGTCAATTATCTTGACGTATTGCTCGGTTCTCAAAGCTTCGGGGATTTCTTGGATCGTGTGCTTGCTTTAAACATCATTGCCGATCAAGACAGAACGATTATTGAAGAGCAAAAAGCGGATTTGGAAGCACTTGAAAAGAAGAAACAAGAAGTGGAAGAAATCCGGAATAAAATTCAAAATGAGCTTGAAAGCCTTAAAAAATTACGGAACGAATTAAAAGCGCAGCTTGAAGAGAAGGATCGCCTCTCAAATGAGCTGGCATCAGAAGAAGAGGATCTTCATGACGAACTTGGCGAAATTGAACACCAGGCACAAATTTTAGCTGCCGAAGAAGCCGCCTATATCCAGCAGAAAAAGGAGGAAGAAGCGGCGCGTAAACGAGCTGAAGAAGCAGCACGAAAACAAGCGTCAGCAGCTAAACAATCAAATGTTGCTTCTGCAGCATCTTCGCCAAGCAGCGTTAAATCTGGTTCTTCGCCAAGCGGATCTTCTTCAAGCAGTGCGCCGGAAGTGAGCCATTCATCATCAAGCGGATTTATTATGCCGGCGTCAGGCAGATTTACTTCTTCCTTTGGTTCGAGGGTCCATCCGATTTCTGGACGGGTGAAAAACCATAACGGAGTCGACATTGCGAATTCAATCGGAACTCCGATTCGAGCCGCTGCATCCGGTAAAGTCATTTATGCTGGCACGATGAGCGGTTATGGAAATACGGTCATGATTGCCCATACGATAAACGGCAAATCGTATACAACGCTTTACGCACATATGAGCGCGTTCTCGGTAAGAAATGGCCAATCGGTTTCCCAAGGCCAGCAAATCGGAAAAATCGGCAACACGGGTGCATCGACTGGACCGCATCTCCACTTTGAAGTTCATCCGGGCGGCTATAAAAATCCGGTCAATCCAATGCAATTTCTATAAGTTCTTGTTCAAAAAAGAGGACAACGAGAGGCAAGAAGGTCGAGGAAGCGTAGCTCTGAGCACCGCAGCGACGAGCGATACTTCTATGTTCCGCTGCGAGTTGCACCGAGGAAGCATGCTTCGGAGCAATACTTGTAGACGCAGGTGCATAACTCCTTTCACAGGAGCGGAAGAGCAAGCTGACGAAGAGATTCGCAGCCTATCGTTCCCGGATTTTTGAACATCCTTAAAAACAAAACATAATGTAAACAAGCCCTGCATATAGTAGAATAAAAGGGAAGCATCACATCAGATGGTGTGGTGCTTTTTTACGTCAATTGTGAGGTGAAAAGGATGAAATTGAAATGGCAGATCGTTGCTGCTCTCGTCATTTTCTCTCTATTTATCGGAGCAGGGGGAACCTATCTAGGAATGACGCTGCTGGATTCAAATGAAGCTACCGTTGATCAAGGCGCAGCGAAAAACTCAAAAAACCAGGCACTGACATCAAAAGAATTGGACAAGATTAAGAAATCATACGAGTTTATTTCGGGGAACTATGTTGAAAATATCGATAACGAAGAAGTGTTGGAAGGCGCGATTAAAGGGATGATTGGGACGCTTAACGACCCTTATTCCGTTTACATGGACGAGGAAACGGTTCAGCAGTTCACTGAATCGCTCGATTCTTCATTTGAAGGGATTGGAGCGGAAGTTAGCATGCAAGGCGGCAAAGTGACAATCGTTGCCCCTTTTAAGGATTCTCCTGCAGAAAAAGCGGGTCTGAAACCAAACGACAAAATTCTGACAATTGATGGAAAATCGATTGATGGGCTTGATCTCTATGAAGCGGTGCTTAAAATACGGGGGGAGAAAGGAACAACCGTAACGCTCGGCATTCAACGGGCTGGGGTTTCTGAACCACTCGATGTTAAAGTGAAACGTGATGAAATACCGATTGAAACTGTGTATGCCGATCAATTTAATATAAACGGGAAAACCATCGGCTTATTGGAAATTACTTCTTTTTCTGAAGAAACGGCGAAAGATTTTCAAGAAGAATTAAATGCGTTAGAAGAAAAGGGCATTGATGGGCTCGTTATTGACGTACGCGGCAATCCCGGGGGCTATCTGGAGAGTGTCGAACATATTTCAAAAATTCTCCTTCCAGGTAATAAGCCTTATGTTCAAATTGAAGACAGGAACGGGAATAAGCAACGGTTGATTTCGTCTTTAAAAGAGAAAAAGCCGTATCCTATCGTTGGGCTCATTGATGAAGGGAGCGCGTCAGCTTCAGAAATATTGGCAGCCGCTTTAAAAGAAGCAGGCGGTTATAAACTCGTCGGTGTAAACTCATTCGGAAAAGGGACGGTTCAACAGACGGTTGATTTAGGCGATGGAAGCAATTTAAAACTCACCATGTTTAAATGGCTTACGCCCGATGGAAATTGGATCCATGAAAAAGGAATCAAGCCAACGGTTAAGGTGGAGCAGCCGGATTATTTTTATGCGAACCCACTTACTGTTGATAAAGAACCATTGGCATATGACATGAATAATGATCAAGTGAAAAATGCGCAAAAGATGTTAGATGGACTCGGATTTGCACCAGGAAGGACAGACGGTTATTTCAGCGAAGAGACAAAACAGGCTGTCATTGCCTTCCAAAAAAAGAACAAACTTGAAGCAACAGGCAAAATTGATGCTGAAACAGCTACTAAACTCCAAGATAATGTTCTGGCAGAAATTCGTGATCGTTCCAATGATCTTCAGTTGAAAACGGCACTTGAACTTGCTGCAGAATAATGCAGGAGAAGCACAAAAAATGTCGAATAAGTCCGCAAAGAGGTTAAGGCTTCATTTGCGGATTTAACTTTTTTGGAGGAAATTTTTATGGTAGCCGATTTTTTTTATGAATTGCTGAACGGGTTTTTGCGTTTATGGATAAATCCTGTTTTTTATATGGCACTGCTGCTCGCTTTTATGTTAGGGATACAGCGTGTAAAAAAAGAGCGTGCGCTCTTTCACTTTCGTGTGTTTGATAGTTTGACAGATGTGTATAGTACGGTAGTTCCTGGTTTGATCACAGGGATCGTACTGTCCATTTTTTTTCTTGGCGTTGGTTTTATGCTTTCAGCAGGCACAATCGTTTTACTAATGGCGATTACGTTTATTTTAAGTTTGGCATTCCGCCCAAATCTTTTAACACCATCTTTCGTTATCCTGCTGGCTGTTTTCGTTGTTTTCTTTCTTCCGGATTGGGAGACTTCATTTCCAATTGCCAATCAATGGATACAGGATGTCCAAGGAACTTCAATGCCCAACTTGTTTTTGCTGCTCAGTGTACTCATGTTCGCGGAGGCTTTCCTTATTTTGTTTCAAGCAAAGCGGTGGCCGTCTCCGAGGCGAATGAAGAGCAAACGCGGAAGAGTTGTCGGGGGATTTGAGACGAGGCGAATTTGGCTTGTGCCAACATTTTTGCTTGTTCCGGGCTTAGGGATAGAACGCATCGATTGGTGGCCAATCTTTGGATTAGGCGAATCATTTCGTTTCTTGCTCGTTCCTTTTGTAATTGGATTTCGGCATTTCCAAACGTATACATTGCCTAAGCAATCTACCGTTCGTGAAGGGAAACGGTTAACGATTGTTGCCATTGTTGCGCTTGCCGCTTCTGTTTTATCGGTGTTCTATGACTTGCCGTCCGTAGCGATCGTTGGGATTGCCCTGTCGTTTGCAATGCGCATTTTTCTTTTCTACCTTGCGAAAAAAGCAAATCATGACAGGCCTTTCCGGTTTGCCGAACAAAATAACGGCATCATGGTTTTAAGCATTATCCCAAAAACACCCGCTTCTGAGATGAATCTACAAGCAGGTGAAATCATCCGAAAGGTGAATGGCATAAGCATCCGTAGCGCTGCAGAATTTTATCAAGCGCTGCAGCAGTCGAATGCAGCTTTTTGCAAGTTGGAAGTCGTTGATGAGAATGGGGAGGTGCGCTTTGAACAGCGCGCACTCTATCATGATGAGCATCATGAACTTGGATTGATTTTCGTAGATGAATCCAGGGAGTTTAATTAAAACATGTTAGAAATCATAATATATCCACGGTATTTAGGAACAATAAAGATACAACAGGAGATAAAGCGAGGATTATTATGAAAAAGGTTGCGATGTTGTTAGTATGTTTTTTGGTCTTAATTCTGCCATCACAAGTTTTTGCCGTGAGAAACGTACCGATCTTAGTTTATCATTCAATCGACGAGTTTAGTGGCCATGGCTCGAAGGAGTTATACGTAACCCCGGAGAATTTTGAGAAACAAATGAATTATTTGCGTGAGCATGGTTTTACATTATTAACTTTTGAGCAATGGTATGAAATTGATAAAGTAAACAAACCTATTTTCATCACCTTTGACGATGGATACAAAAACAATCTGAATGCATTTGCCATCTTTCAAAAACTAAAAAACGAAAGTTTTAAACCAGCAGGTACCATTTTTGTAATTTCAGACTTCATCGGCCGCTCCAATCGATTATCGAAATCGGATTTAAAAATGCTGGCTAATTCGGGCTTATTCTCAATCCAGTCTCATACGGCCACACATCCTGATTTGACGAAAATCAAAAATTACAAATATGAATTAAAAGAGTCCAGAGATCACATTCAACAAATAACGGAAAAGCCAGTTATTGCCCTTGCGTATCCGTACGGAGACTTCAATGAAAAGGTTATAGAAGAAACGAAAAAATACTATTTGTTTGGATTGACGACAACGCCTGAACTATTTTCCGAAAAGGGCACGAAAGACGAACGCTATCTTTTACCAAGAATTTATATTAAATATTCAACAACTCTTGACGAATTTTCGAAGATCGTTGAAGGAGGTTAACGCGGTTACTTTAAAGGTAATCGCTTTTTCTGTGTTTATTTCTTTTTTCGATTAAAGTTTCATGCCGGGCTATGTTGCCTTATTAGGATACAAATTCCATTCGTTATTGAAATAATTGTTTATGGATTACGTGAGGAGAGGGTTAGCCGGAAATTGATCCCGAATACCAGTTCGTTTTATTTGCTTTGGATCAGTGCTTTCGTGGTATAATTGCCTTACATTAAATGTTTTTGATGGGGGTTTACCGTGAACAATACATTTGAACTTGTATCAAAATACAAACCCGAGGGAGATCAGCCGAAAGCGATTGAAAAGCTTGTCGAAGGGGTCAATCAAGGCAAACGCTATCAAACGCTTCTTGGTGCGACAGGAACGGGCAAGACGTTCACAATGTCAAATGTCATACAAGAAGTGAATAAACCAACTTTAATCATCGCACACAACAAAACGCTTGCGGGCCAGCTGTACAGTGAGTTTAAAGAGTTTTTTCCGAATAATGCGGTTGAATACTTTGTCAGCTATTACGACTACTATCAGCCTGAAGCGTATGTGCCGCAATCGGATACGTATATCGAGAAGGACGCAAGCATCAATGATGAAATTGATAAGCTTCGCCACTCTGCGACAAGTTCACTATTTGAACGAAATGATGTGATTATTGTCGCAAGTGTGTCGTGTATTTACGGTTTAGGTTCACCGGAAGAATACCGAGAGCTCGTTCTTTCGATTCGAACCGGCATGGAAAAGGACCGCAATCAACTTCTACGTGAACTTGTTGACATCCAATATGCCAGAAATGATATAAATTTTACGCGCGGGACGTTTCGAGTTCGTGGCGATATTGTTGAAGTGTTCCCGGCTTCCCGGGATGAGCGCTGCATTCGAATTGAATTTTTCGGCGATGAGATTGATCGAATCACTGAAGTTGATGCACTGACAGGTGAAATTCTTGGCCAGCGTGATCATGTCGCCATCTTTCCGGCATCCCACTTCGTTACCCGTGAAGAAAAAATGAGAATCGCTATTGAACGGATTGAGGCAGAGCTGGAGGAACGCCTTCAAGTGTTGAAGGCGGAGAATAAGCTGCTTGAAGCACAGCGTTTGGAACAGCGGACACGCTACGATATCGAAATGATGAAAGAGATGGGTTTTTGTTCGGGAATTGAAAACTATTCCCGCCATTTGACATTGAGGGAAGCAGGAGCAACACCGTATACGCTTCTCGATTATTTTCCGAAAGATTGGCTTGTTATGATCGATGAGTCCCATGTCACGCTTCCGCAAATACGCGGCATGTATAACGGTGACCAGGCAAGGAAGCAAGTGCTTGTTGATCACGGGTTCAGGTTGCCGTCAGCACTTGATAACAGGCCGCTTCGATTTGAAGAATTTGAAGAAAAGGCGCCACAGTTAATTTTTGTTTCCGCAACGCCTGGGCCATATGAGTTAGAACATACCCCGAAAGTTGTTGAACAAATTATCAGGCCGACGGGCTTATTGGATCCAACCATCGATGTACGCAAAAGTGAAGGACAAATCGATGATTTGCTTCATGAAGTGAATGTACGGGTCAAAAAGAATGAACGCATCCTTGTGACAACATTGACGAAGAAAATGGCAGAAGACTTGACCGATTATTTAACGGAGATGGATATCAAGGTCCGTTATTTGCACTCGGAGATTAAAACGCTTGAACGGATTGAGATTATCCGCGATTTGCGGCTCGGCGTATTTGATGTGCTTGTCGGGATTAATTTGTTACGGGAAGGCCTGGACATTCCTGAAGTGACGCTTGTTGCGATTCTTGATGCGGATAAAGAAGGGTTTCTCCGTTCAGAACAATCGCTTGTACAAACGATTGGGCGGGCGGCTAGGAATGTGAACGGCCATGTCATTATGTATGCTGATAAAATCACAAAGTCAATGAATTACGCGATTTCTGAAACGAAAAGGCGCCGGGAGATTCAAGAAGCGTTTAACAAAAAGCATGGCATTACACCGATGACCATTCAAAAAGAAGTCCGCGATATCATCCGTGCAACCGCGGCTGCGGAAGAATCTGAAACATACAGTGCTTCGAAAGCATTATCGAACATGTCGAAAAAAGAACGTGAGAAAACAATTCAAAACTTAGAAAAGGAAATGAAGCAGGCAGCAAGAGAGCTTAATTTTGAACGAGCCGCAGAATTGCGCGATCTTGTTCTTGAGTTGAAGGCAGAACGTTAATTAAACATGAGAGGTAGTTCAAAAAGTCCGGAGGTTCACAGGATGTGAATTGAGCTCTTTTTGTCCTCCTTTTTGCATAAAAATTTTATTTAAGTTTATGAACATGTTGGAACAGGAAGGATGGAAACGATGGCAGTAGACAAGATTGTCGTAAAAGGTGCCCGCGTCCACAATTTGAAAAATATTGATATCGACATACCGAGAGATAAGCTTATTGTCCTGACAGGTTTATCAGGATCGGGGAAGTCTTCCCTCGCATTTGACACGATTTATGCAGAAGGGCAGAGGCGCTATGTCGAGTCGCTCTCAGCCTATGCGAGGCAATTCCTTGGGCAAATGGATAAGCCTGATGTGGATGCGATTGAAGGGCTGTCTCCCGCGATTTCAATTGACCAAAAGACGACGAGCCGAAACCCGCGATCGACTGTCGGAACAGTGACAGAAATCTACGATTATTTACGGTTGCTGTATGCACGAATCGGCCGGCCAATTTGTCCGAAGCATGGGATTGAAATCAGTTCCCAAACGATTGAACAGATGGTTGATCGGATTATGGAGTATCCGGAGAGAACAAAGATGCAAATCCTCTCACCAATTGTTTCAGGACGGAAAGGCGAGCATGCCAAAATCCTTGAGAATATTAAAAAGCAAGGGTTTGTCCGGCTGCGTGTCGACGGGGAAATGCGTGAAATTACGGACGACATCAACCTTGAAAAAAATAAAAAGCATACGATTGAAGTTGTCATTGATCGAATTATCGTAAAAGATGGCGTTCAGGCAAGGCTGGCCGATTCACTTGAAGTGGCCCTTGGCCTGGCGGATGGCCGCGTGATTGTTGATGTGATCGGTGATGAAGAACTGCTTTTCAGCCAACACCATGCTTGTCCTTATTGCGGCTTCACAATTGGCGAGCTTGAACCGAGACTGTTTAGCTTTAACAGTCCTTTTGGCGCTTGTCCAACTTGTGACGGGTTGGGACTGAAGCTTGAGGTGGATGTTGATCTCGTCATTCCAAACTGGGATCTTTCGTTAAATGAACATGCGATTGCGGCATGGGAGCCGACAAGCTCGCAGTTTTACCCTCAGCTTTTGAAGAGTGTTTGCAACCATTATGGCATTGATATGGATGTGCCGGTGAAAGATCTTCCAGACGAAGCGATGGACAAGGTATTGTATGGAAGCGGTGGAGAGCGCATTTATTTTCGGTATGAAAACGAATTTGGCGTTGTAAGGGAAAACCGCATTCCTTTTGAAGGTGTCATTGGTAATATCGCACGCCGTTTCAAAGAAACAAGCTCTGACTTTGTACGGGATCAAATGGAAGGTTATATGGCGCAAAAGCCATGCCCAACATGTAAAGGCTATCGCCTAAAGAAAGAAGCGCTCGCTGTAAAAATAAACGATCGGCATATCGGTGAAGCCACAAACCTATCAGTCAATGATGCGCTTGATTTCTTTAACCAGCTGGTGCTGACTGAAAAAGAAATCGCAATTGCCCGCCTTATTCTTCGTGAAATTTCCGATCGGCTCGGCTTTTTGAACAATGTTGGCCTTGATTATTTAACATTGAGCCGCTCGGCGGGAACGTTGTCGGGTGGAGAGGCCCAGCGGATTCGGCTTGCCACCCAGGTCGGCTCCCGCTTAATGGGGGTTCTTTACATTTTGGATGAACCGTCCATTGGTTTGCATCAACGCGATAACGACCGGTTGATTGCGACACTTGAAGAAATGCGGAACCTCGGCAATACGCTCATCGTTGTTGAACACGATGAAGACACAATGATGGCCGCTGATTATATTATTGATATCGGTCCCGGTGCGGGAGCGCATGGCGGTGAGGTGATTGCCGCTGGGACGCCTGAAGAGATTATGAATGACGCAAATTCCCTTACAGGCCAATATTTGTCAGGGACTAAATTTATTCCTGTTCCATTGGAGCGGCGCAATGGAACGAAACGGTTCCTTGAAATTGTTGGAGCTGCAGAAAATAATTTAAAGAATGTGAACGTAAAAATTCCACTTGGTGTTTTTACATGTGTGACAGGTGTCTCAGGTTCAGGAAAAAGTACACTTGTCAATGAAATTTTGTATAAAAAACTGGCGCAGCAATTAAATCGGGCAAAAGTGAAGGCAGGGGCGCATAAAGATATAAAAGGCCTGGAAGAGCTTGAGAAAGTGATCGATATCGACCAATCGCCAATCGGAAGGACACCGCGTTCAAACCCAGCGACGTATACAGGGGTTTTTGATGATATTCGCGATGTGTTTGCCCAGACGAATGAAGCGAAAGTAAGAGGCTATAAAAAAGGCCGGTTTAGCTTCAATGTGAAGGGTGGACGCTGTGAAGCGTGCCGCGGAGATGGTATTATTAAAATTGAAATGCATTTTCTTCCGGATGTATATGTCCCATGTGAAGTTTGCCACGGAAAGCGTTACAACCGCGAAACGCTTGAAGTTCTTTACAAGGGGAAGAATATTGCCGATGTGCTTGGTATGACGGTGGAGGAAGCGTTGGAATTCTTCACAAACATCCCTAAAATTAACCGAAAGCTTCAGACGCTTTATGATGTCGGTCTAGGCTACATTACACTTGGACAATCAGCAACCACACTGTCTGGCGGAGAGGCGCAGCGCGTCAAGCTTGCAAGCCAGCTGCACCGCCGGTCAAATGGCAAAACATTATACATTCTAGATGAGCCGACGACAGGGCTTCACGTCGATGATATTTCCCGCTTGCTCAACGTGCTTCAGAGGCTTGTAGAAAACGGGGATACCGTACTCATCATTGAACATAATCTTGACGTCATCAAGACGGCTGATTATTTGATTGATTTGGGGCCTGAAGGGGGAGATAAAGGCGGACAAATTGTAGCGACAGGTACACCGGAGCAAGTTGCAGAAGTTGAGAAGTCGTACACTGGAAAATATCTCAGCCCGATTTTAAAACGTTACAGGAAACGGACAGAAGAAAAACTAAAAATCCATATCTAGATTTTAATAGAAAGGTGTGAACTACATGGGCGATGAACGAAAGATGATATTACAGATGCTCCACGATGGGAAAATTACGGCTGAAGAAGCGGAACGGCTTTTAAAAGTTTTGAACGAGCCGGCTGCTGAACAGAAGGTTGAGGAAAAAAGCAAGCCATCTGAAGCTCCGCCTTCTGAGTTTGTTGATTGGAAGGGATGGGAAAACCGAAAACAGTCGTACAAGCAAGCGTCAGGCGGATTGAAAATTTCCCAGTATATTGAAAGCTTCATCCAAAAGTTAAAAGACGTTGATTTCGATTTTAATTTCGGAACGTATGAAACAGTGAACCATATTTTTCAAGATCACCCAGAAGAAGTGAACAGAATCGAAGTTGACGTTAAAAATGGTTCTGTCGAATTCTCGCCTTGGGACGAAGACTTTGTCCAGGTTGATTGTGAAGTAAAAGTGTACAAAGTGGCAAGCAAAGATGAAGCAAGGGAAAAGTTCATAAGGGAGACCCTTTTTGAAACAGTGAACCATAAACTTCTGTTTGCTTGTGAACCAAGGGACATGAAGGTTACGGCAACAATCTACATTCCTAAAAAAACCTATGAATCGATCGATCTTTCCATATTTAACGGAGATATGAATGGCCAGGTGTTTAAAGCGAAAAATCTTCACGCTAAAACAGTGAACGGAAGCATAACCTTTCAAGGATTGGATGTTGAAAAAGCGGAACTTGAAACTGGAAATGGAACCATATCCGTCGAAGGGAAAGCGGAAGATATTGAGCTTGAAACACTGAATGGGCCGATAAAAGCAGTGGGCGCTTTCCGCGATTTGGATGCCGAAACGTTTTCAGGTTTGATCACGGCTAAACTAAGCGAACCAGGCGTTATTTCGCTTAAATCGACGACGGGCAATGTCCGCGTATCGGTACCGAAACACATGCAAATCAATGGAGAGCTTGTGACAGCATTTGGCAGCCTCAATTGTGAGGTTGGCTCCTTTGAAGTTTTACGGGAGAAGAAAGAAATGGCGCAGCGCCTGTTGAAGTTTGTTTCAAACAAAAGCTCCACTTCCATCCTGACCCTTGAAGCGAATACAAAAACAGGTGCCATTACGGTAACGGAGCAAGAGGGATAAATGCTTCGTAATTGGATCATATCCCTCTTCATTAATAGCGTTGTCCTTATCGTTGTCGCTGGTTATTTTCCAACTATTCATTTGGAGGGAATCGGCGCCGCTATCCTAGCGAGCATGATCCTCTCATTGATGAATATTTTTGTAAAGCCGTTCTTAATCTTATTAACATTGCCTGTCACAGTATTAACGCTTGGGTTGTTTCTTATCGTTATCAATGCGATTACGTTAATGTTCACATCTGCGCTAATGGGCGATTTGTTTGTCATTGAGGGCTTTGGCTCAGCCATCCTTGCGGCCATCGTCATTGCTTTGCTCAATTTGGCCATTCAAAAAATCATTATCGAACCACTGCAGAGAAAATAATCAGCCGCTCATCAAATGTGTATTGGCATATTTGCGGCTTAGATTGTATCTCAGCGGCGTTACTAGGCTCCTTCCATAAGCGGGAGTTAAGTGCCGCCAAGCTTCGAAATAAAGGAGGCTAAGGTTCAGGTGGCGTAAAATCCATCTGAACCAAGCTTTATAGAAACTTGCTCTTTAGATTCTCTCCGGAAATCTTCGGCATCGAACGGAGACTTCAACGCTCTTTTTATAAAGGGCGTTTTTTTCATGTGAAAACCTGCTAAAATAGAAAAAGAGTTGTTTGGGCGTTAGGAGGGTTCAACGTTGGCAAAAGTACGTACAGAAGATTTAATCGAAAGGTTTCAGCTAGAGCTGATCAGCGGGGAGGATGGGCTTCATCGTCCTATCATTACGAGTGATATTTCGCGGCCTGGTATTGAAATCGCAGGCTTCCATATTTATTATCCCGCGGAGCGGCTTCAATTGTTAGGAAGATCGGAGCTTTATTTCTTTGATACGCTTGAAGATCATGTAAAAAGGGAACGCGCACGGAAAATTTGCAATGATGAAACGCCTGGAATTATCATTTCACGCGGTTTAGATGTTCCAAAAGAGCTTATTGATGCGTCTGAAGAAAAAGCAGTCCCAGTCATGCGTTCCCAAATGACAACAACACGTTTAGTCAGTAAATTGACAAACTTTTTGGAAAGTAGGCTTGCCCCTACGACAGCCGTTCATGGTGTCCTTGTCGATATTTATGGGATTGGCGTTTTAATTACTGGAACGAGTGGCGTTGGTAAAAGTGAAACAGCGCTGGAGCTTGTCAAGCGAGGCCATCAGCTTGTCGCCGATGATTCAGTTGAAATTCGCCAAGAACAGGAGAATACCCTTGTAGGAACAGCGCCGGAGCTTATTAAACATTTGCTTGAGATTAGAGGACTCGGTATTATCAATATTATGACATTATTTGGGGCGGGCGCGATTCGAAACCATAAAAAAATCTCCCTTGTCGTCCATCTTGAACTTTGGAATCCGAATAAAACATACGATCGTCTCGGGCTTGATGAAGATCGGATGAAAATTATAGATACGGAATTAACGAAACTGACGATTCCTGTTCGTCCCGGTAGAAACCTGTCCGTTATTGTAGAGGTCGCTGCTATGAATTTTCGCTTGAAGGGAATGGGGATGAACGCGGCGCAGGAATTCTCTGACAGGCTGTCAGATGTCATTGAAGAAGGGGAATTTGAAGAATACTAAGTTTATCCAGAATCGGAGTGAAAAAGATGGAAACCCAAATCGAACCACTTAGCAGGATTGCTATTCAATTAGGCCCGCTAAAAATCTATTGGTATGGCGTTATTATCGCGACAGGTGTCATCCTTGCCCTTTGGCTGGCAGTAAGGGAAACTGAACGGCTCGGTATGCCGAAAGATCTGTTTATTGACTTGCTGATGTGGGCAGTGCCCATTGCCATTATCTCCGCGCGAATTTACTATGTCGCATTTGAATGGAGTTATTATTCCGAGCATCCCGAGAAAATTATTGCCATTTGGGAAGGGGGCATTGCCATCCATGGTGCGCTCATCGGTTCGGTGATCACCGCGATTGTTTTTGCGAAAAAGCGGGGCTTGTCATTTTGGAAGATTGCGGATATTGCCGCACCAAGTATTTTAATTGGGCAGGCGATTGGGCGCTGGGGAAACTTTATGAACCAGGAAGCTCACGGGGGTCCTGTCACACGCGAATTTCTTGAAAATCTTATGCTTCCAGATTTTATTATTAATCAGATGTATATTAAAGGGACGTATTACCACCCGACATTTTTATATGAATCGCTTTGGAATTTCCTTGGTGTCCTTATTTTATTGCTGCTGCGGAGGGCAAATTTGCGGCGCGGGGAATTATTTTTAACGTATATCATTTGGTATTCAATTGGCCGCTTTTTTGTTGAATGGCTCAGGACAGATAGCTTAATGTTGACGGAAACGCTAAGGGCTGCGCAAGTGATGTCAATCGTGCTCATCGTTTTAAGCATCGCACTTATTTTTTACAGGCGATATAAGGGCTATGCCTCAAAACGGTATACGGATTAAAAAACGTTTTTCTTCCCATTTGCGAAGGAGCACGCTATTACACCGAGCTTCAGGGCATGTTAGTAAGATGCAGGTGCCAATGAATATTTAAGCAGCCTCTTTAAAAAGGAAGTGAAATCAATCGGAACATTAAAGCGCGGTTTGAAAACAGGCTTACATACAACGTGGAGCTTAGGGAAAATTATTTTTCCGGTGACGATTGCTGTTTCAATTCTTCACTATACGATTGTCCTTGAGTGGATCATTAAAGCGGTTAAGCCCCTCATGTCACTTTTTGGGTTGCCTGGCGAAGCGGCCATTCCTCTCGTTCTTGGAAACATCTTAAATCTTTATGCGGCAATTGGTGCGATGCTAACGCTGGATTTAACGGTAAAGCAAGTGTTTACTATTGCTTTAATGCTATCTTTTTCACATGCTCTCCTCGTGGAATCAAGCATAGCAGCGAAAGTTGGGGTAAATCTATGGCTTGTTGCCGCCATTCGAATTGTGCTTGCTTCTTTGTTTGGCTGGATCGTGAATTTGGCATGGCAAGGCGGGGCTGAACAGGCTAGTTTTGGCTTCATCCAGCATTCGAGTGAGGAAATAAGCGGATGGTTCCCCATTGTAACGAATGCTGTCCAACAAGCGTCAATTGGGATTTTTCAGCTTGCAATGATTGTTATCCCGCTCATGATAGCCATTCAGTGGCTGAAAGAAATGAAATGGGTCGACAAATTTTCGAATGGGATGTCGCCTTTTACAAGAATGCTTGGTATGAAGAAAAACACATCAACGACACTGGCAGCAGGCATTTTGTTTGGCATTTCTTTTGGAGCGGGGGTTATGCTTCAAGCCGCCAAGGAAGACGGCGTCGCGAAAAAAGATCTGTATTTGGCGTTTATTTTTCTAGTGACTTGCCATGCTGTTGTTGAAGATACGCTTATCTTTTTACCACTTGGCATTCCTGTCTGGCCGTTGTTGCTTATCCGTCTAACCGTTGCGATTATCTTAACAATTGTAACGGCTTCAATCTGGAATCGAATCGAAAAGCCGCAAAGAAAGGAATATGATTATGAAAATAGACACGGTGCTCTTTGATTTAGATGGCACGCTTATTGATACGAATCATTTAATTCTTGAATCGTTCAAACATACGCTTCAACATTTTTTTCCAGATGAATATGAAGACATTGATTTAATGCCTTTCGTCGGTGAGCCGCTTATCGAGAGCTTTAAACGATTTAACTCAAAACGGGCCAAAGAAATGGTTGAAATCTACCGAAAGCATAACTTGGAATATCATGATTTGCTTATTCAAGAATTTGATGGAGTGTTTGAAACCGTACAAGAGCTTGACAGGCTCGGGATAAAGCTTGCGGTCGTTACAAATAAGCTGCGCCCTTCCGCATTAAAAGGGCTTGAACTGACAAAGCTCAACCAGTTTTTCGATGTTGTCATTACCCTTGACGATGTGGCAAGGGCGAAGCCGCATGCCGAACCGTTGGAAAAGGCAATGGCGCTTCTTCAATCTGAACCAGAAACAACGCTGATGGTTGGGGATAGCCAGTTTGATATTGAAGGAGGCAAGCGGGCAGGAACTTATACTGCCGGTGTCGCTTGGTCGCTGAAAGGGAAAGAATTTATTATCGCACAAAAACCAGACTTCATTATTGGCAAAATGCCTGAGCTGCTTGATATTGTTGGTGAAAAGGCAAAATGAGAAGGACAGAGCGCTACCATGTCAATGGAGAAAACTCGCTTTGGCAATTGTATAAAACGGTATCCTTCTGGAAAGTTGCAAAAAATGTAATCATCATCGAACTGTCAAGAATCACACCATTTTTCCGATTGAAAAACTGGCTTTTCAGGACATTTCTTCGTATGGAGATAGGTGAACATACGGCCGTGGCTTACAAAGTTGTCATGGATATTTTGTTTCCTGAACGAATTAAAATCGGCAGCAATACAGTCATTGGCTTTAATTCTACTGTTCTTGCCCACGAGTATTTAATTGATGAATACCGTATCGGAGATGTTATTATCGGAGACGGTGTAATGATTGGGGCAAACAGTACCATTTTGCCCGGGGTTATGATAGGGGATGGAGCCGTCGTTTCAGCGAGTACACTCGTCCACCGCGATGTGCCCGCTGGTGCATTCGTTGGCGGCAATCCCATGCAAATCATCTATACGAAAGAACAAATGGAACAACGGAAAAAAGGACGGTAATATTGAAAAAAGAGTATGGCAGTTCAGTTTTAAAACGTTGCCATGCTCTTTCTATTTTTTTCGCTACTTAAAACCAAATTTGTTCATCTGTTGTACTTGGTGGTCCAATCGTCAACGTTTTTCTTATTGACGTTAGTTCCTTGTCTAATTTCTCAGCATTGATGCCGTAGGCTTGCTCATATACACGAGGCGGTGTCAGCCGCAGCACATCGGATCCTTCGACTGATTCAATTTTTCCATCGTTGAAGAACACGAGAAGATGCGTTTTTTCCGTGACGGGAATGATCCAATGCCACCATCCTTTTGGAATAAAAACCACCTGTCCGGCTTGTACATTACCGCTTATTAATTGGAGTGTAAACGGGTTAAGAATAGAGATGGTAACCTGGCCGGAAATGATGTAATCAAACTCATCTGCATTCGGGTGCCAGTGGGGTTCTCGGATATGGCCTTTCGTAAGAAAGAGGTCTCCAAGTGATAAATCATGCATTAAAGGGATTTGCCTACAGGTCACTTTAAAAAGCAAGCTGTCGTCCCTGCGGACGCTAAGATTTTGCCTAAGATCGAAGAAAAGAATCGGTGAACTGCTAGGCATGATGTTTCCCATCATATTCAACTCTTCCGTTAAATGGGGGTTCTCTGGCCCAATCACGACACGTTCGGTAATTGGCGCAAGCAATTTCGCAAACGCTTTGGCGTCGACTCCGTAAGCTAATTGGAAAACTTCAGGCGGCGTTTTCTTTAATACATCAGGGCCTTCGATTATTTGGCGGTCTGCGTTGCTGAACGTTTGGACAATATGCACTTTATCCGAAATGGCAGAAACCCAGTGCCACCAGTTGATCGGAATGTAAACGACCTGGCCTCTTTTTACATGATAGGATAATAGCCGGTGCCTTAGCGGATCGAGAACAGAAATCATTGCTTCGCCAGCTGCGACGTAATTTAATTCCGCAGCATTTGGATGCCAGTGGGGAGCCTGTATATGCCCTTTTGTGAGAAACAAATCATCCAATCCTATTCGGTTTAGCACAGGTAATTGAGCTGATGTCACTTCGAAAATAACATTCTTGGAATTCTTCTGAAAAAACACAGCGCGGTTCTTTAAGAAGAGATTGGGTGCACCCAATATTTCTTTCCCCTTTTCCTTATTTTACGATTCGGATTATTCATTTGGAATGCTCTACTCCTGTATGCTTAACATTTGAAATTTACATTTCCATTGTATTTATTATGAAGTAAATTTATTACCTATAAGTGTGTGTTCAAAAAGGAGGACAACGAGAGGCAAGAAGATCGAGGAAGCGTAGCTCTGAGCACCGCAGCGACGAGCAATACTTCTATGATCCGCTGCGAGTTGCACCGAGGAAGCATGCTTCGGAGCAATGCTTGTAGACGCAGGTGCATAACTCCTTTCAATTAAGTGAGGAGCGGAAGAGCAAGCTGACGTAGAGATTCGCAGCCTCTATAAGGAAGTTCGACTAAAAAGCATCACGTCCTGTGATAACGTCGAACTGACTTACCTCCTGTAAGCTTCCGGACTTTTTGAACAACCCCTACAAGAAATAAAAACCAACCCCCATAATGAGATAGGCAGCAAGCATGGTAAGGCCTTCAAACCAGTTTGTCTCACCGTCAATCGAAACGGCGATCGTTAAAATAACAGATAACACCATGGCAACAAGCTCCGGCAATGTAAAAATAAGCGGCATTGGCTTAGAGAATAGAAGAGAAATAAGCACGAGAACAGGTGCAACGAACATCGCGACTTGAATGGAAGACCCAATTGCAATTTCAACGGCAACATTCATTTTGTTTTTAAAAGCCATAATGACCGCAGAAGCATGTTCGGCGGCATTTCCAACGATGGCTACAATGATGACGCCGATAAACAGTTCAGTCCATCCAAACGTATGGCCCACCGTTTCAAAAGTAGAAACAAGCCTCTCCGATACATACGCCACAGCTAGTGTCGCAGCAAACAACACAAGGATTGCTTTCAACTTAGACCATTCCGCTTCTTCATCATGCGCCGCTTTGTCTGAACGGTGTTGGTAAACCCCTCGGTGTGTCACAAGTTTAAAGATAAGGGCGGCAATATAAAGAACGATCATAATAATAGCGATCCATATACTTAATGTTAAAGTTTCACGTTCTGAGAGCTGTATCGAGAACACTTCAGGAAAAATAAAAGCAACAACAACAGAAAAAATCAATAGTCCTGAATTGTGCCTCGCATCGTAAACGTTAAATTCTGGGCGTTTAAATCTTATTCCTCCAACGAGAAATGACAAACCAGCGACGAGAAGCAAATTGCCGATGATCGAGCCTGTAAGCGATGCAAGCACAACACCGAGCATTCCGGCCTTTAAAGCAAAAATAGAGATAATAAGTTCAACGGCATTTCCGAATGTGGCGTTCAAAAGCCCGCCAATCCTTGGCCCGGCATGGATAGCAAGACTTTCAGTCGCCCTTCCCATAAAAGCCGAAAGGGCAATAATCGTTACACAGTAAATAATAAACATTAAGATTTGTGACCAATTCAACAAGCTTCCTGCAACTGAGATAGGAACACCGACAAGTACCATTAGAAAAAACAATCGATTCATTATCTATCCTCCGTTATCGAAATCCTCATATAGAGGTTGTTCAAAAAGGCACTGAAAATCCGCGGCGCATCTCTTCGTTACGGTCTAAAAAACCTTACTCATGTACCAAAAAACGTACACTCCGCCGGTTTTTTACCCCGTGCCTCGATCTGCTTGCGTCTGATTCAGCCCCTTTTTGAACACTCACATATAGTTAACAGTACCCGTATTTATGAAAAATAATGTGTTCAAATTCAATTCACACATCGATAAGATAGTTGACTGTTACAGTCGATTTCGATAGACTACAAGTATCATACTTTACTTTGGTAGCATATTAGCGAACTAAAGGATTACGGAGAGTGACCGGCATCATGTCAAAACCACTTGTTTTTGAAAAGCCGCTTGGCATGCATGATACATTGCCAGCATTATATGAAACAAAAAAAAGAATTCGAACAAAAATTGCATCATTCATTCAATCATGGGGATACCAGTTTATCGAAACGCCAACATTGGAATATTACGATACGGTTGGAGCAGCTTCTGCTATGCTTGAAAAGCAATTGTTTAAACTGCTCGATCAAGAAGGAAATCCGCTCGTATTGCGTCCGGATATGACGGCGCCCATTGCAAGGGTAGCGGGCTCAAGTTTAAAAAACGCCGCTTATCCTTTAAGGCTTGCGTATGACAGCCATCTTTTCCAAGCACAGCAGCGTGAAGGGGGAAGACCGGCTGAATATGAACAAATTGGAATTGAACTGATTGGGGACGGCACACGAAGCGCAGATGCTGAAGTGATCGCGCTTATGATTGCGGCTCTTAAAGAAGCCGGACTGGAAAATTTTAAAGTGGCCGTCGGACATGTTGGATTTATGAATAAACTGTTCCTTGATGTTGTGGGTACTCAGGAACGCGCTGAAGCGCTTCGGAAATTTTTAAACGAAAAAAATTACGTCGGATACCGTGAACACGTGAAACAGTTAAAACTGTCATCGATCGATGAACGCCGTCTGTTAGCTCTATTAGGCTTACGCGGGAGAAAGGAGACGGTCGATGAAGCAATGAACGTGATCGACAACTACGAAAGCGAAGCGGCTCTTAAAGAGCTTCAGTCGCTATGGTCCATTCTCGAAGCGTATGATGTTGCTTCTGATGTTACATTGGATTTAACGCTTGTCCGTCATATTAGCTATTACACAGGAATCGTGTTTGAAGCGTACGCAGAAGGGTTAGGCTCACCACTGGCGGGCGGAGGCAGATATGATGAATTGTTAGAAAAATTCAACCGTCCCGCACAGGCCACAGGGTTTGGAATTCGCCTTGATCATTTAATTGAAGCGCTTGACGGGGAAGAAGTTGAAGCGCCGATTTCGTGTTTGATTTTTACGAAAGAACACCAGGCTGAAGCAATTGCGAAAGCAAAAGAAATGCGGGAACGAGGAAAGCGCGTCGTGCTTCAAGACTTGTCAGGTGTAGCGGACATTGATGCATTAACAGCTAGATATGATGATATTAGCTTCTGCATCGGCAAGAAAGGGAAGGAGAACGGATCATGAAAGAACGGTTAACGATCGCGATGCCGAAAGGGCGAATTTTTATTGAAGCCGTTGAACTGCTTAAAAAAGCAGGGTACGATCTTCCGCCGGAATTTGATGAATCGCGAAAACTGATCTTGGATATCGAGCAGGCGGGATTAAGGTTTATCCTTGCAAAACCAGTCGACGTGCCTACCTATGTGGAACACGGCGTGGCAGACGTCGGAATCGCAGGGAAAGATGTTCTGCTTGAAGAAGAGCGGGAAGTATACGAAGTGCTGGATTTAAAAATTAGTGAATGCTATCTGGCTGTCGCAGGCCTTCCTGATGCGAAAAAACGCGGCGTTGCCTCGAAAGTTGCAACAAAATATCCGCATGTTGCTTCAAGCTATTTCAGGGAACAAGGCGAGCAAGTTGAAATTATTAAGCTGAACGGTTCCATTGAGCTTGCACCTCTCATTGGGCTCGCTGATCGCATCGTTGATATTGTTTCAACGGGACGTACATTAAAAGAAAATGGGCTTGTAGAGCTTGAACAGATCGTCCCAATTACTTCAAGATTAATTGTCAATCCCGCAAGCTACCGTTTAAAAGATCAAATGATCGACGAGCTGGTCAACAAATTGTCCGCCGTCATAGAAGGGGGAAAAGGGCAATGAGATTGATTTCTGGGAAAGAAGATTTAAAGAAAATCCGCCGAAGCATCGAACACGGAACAGATGAACAGCGCGAAATTGTCAGGACGATCTTGAAGCAAGTAAGAAAATTTGGCGATCAAGCATTATATGAGCTGACAGAAAAATTCGATCATGTCCTTTTATCAAAGCTGAAGGTAAGTGAAAAAGAAATCGAACAAGCTTATGAGCAGCTTGATCATAAGCTGATCGAAATCATAAAAGAAGCTGCTGAAAACATCCGCTTTTACCATGAACAGCAAAAGCGCCAATCTTGGTTCGTTACGAAAGAAGACGGCACGATTCTTGGCCAAAAAATAACTCCTCTTGACGCGGTTGGTGTGTACGTACCGGGAGGGACGGCAGCATACCCTTCTTCTGTTTTAATGGGTGTCATCCCGGCAAAGGTTGCAGGGGTTGAACGCATCGTATTAACTTCACCTCCACAAGAAGATGGGTCGCTTCCAGCCGGTGTACTTGTCGCCGCGAATGAGAGCGGTGTGAAAGAAATTTACAAAGTCGGCGGAGCCCAAGCCATCGGGGCACTTGCCTATGGAACGGAAACGATTGGCCGCGTCGACAAAATTGTCGGGCCGGGTAATATATTCGTTGCGCTTGCAAAGCGTGAAGTATTTGGGATCGTCGGAATCGATATGCTTGCAGGCCCGAGTGAAATTGTTGTCTTGGCAGATGAATCCGCAAATCCGGCATATATTGCTAGCGATCTTTTGTCACAAGCTGAGCATGATGCACGTTCATCCGCTGTCTTAGTGACAACTTCCAACAAGATCGCAGAAGAGACAATCAAAGAATTGCACAAGCAGCTAGCTTCATTGCCTAGAAAAGAAATCGCCGAAGCTTCAATTCGCGGCTATGGTGCGGCTTATGTTGCGAACGATATGGACGAAGCACTTGATATCGTCAACGAACTTGCTCCGGAACACTTGGAAGTCATGACAGAAGCACCTTTTGAGCTGTTGTCGAAAATCCGCCATGCAGGAGCCATTTTTCTCGGAGAAAACAGTTCAGAGCCTGTCGGAGATTATTTTGCGGGAACGAATCACGTCCTGCCGACAAACGGAACCGCCCGTTTTTCAAACCCGCTCAATGTGGATGATTTTATAAAAAAATCGAGCATCGTTTCCTATAGTAAAAACGCAATGGAAAGCAATGCAAAGAAAATTGCCGCTTTTGCAAGGATGGAAGGGCTAGACGCTCACGCGATTGCAGTTGAAGCAAGACTGGGGGAGAAAAAATGAGCCGTGAAGCACATGTGGAAAGAAGCACGAAAGAGACACAAATTTCATTGACATTACACTTGGATGGCGACGGAAGCGGCCAGTTAAAAACGCCTGTTCCATTTATGACCCATATGCTCGATGCGTTTCGCAAGCATGGAAGATTTGATTTAACCGTTGATGCGAATGGCGATATAGAAATTGACGATCACCATACAACGGAAGATTTGGGCATTTGCCTTGGTAAAGCATTCAACGAGGCACTCGGTGATAAATACGGCATTAAAAGATTCGGAAATGCCTTTGTTCCAATGGATGATGCTCTTGCACAAGTCGTTGTTGATCTGAGCGACAGGCCGCACGTTGAATTTCGCGGCAGCTTCCCGATGCAAAAGGTCGGCACGTTTGATACGGAGCTCGTCCATGAGTTTCTTTGGAAGCTCGCACTTGAAGCACGCATGAATTTGCACGTGATCGTTCATTATGGGACGAACACGCACCATATAATTGAAGCAGTATTTAAAGCGCTCGGTAGGGCACTTGACGAGGCTTCAACAATTGATCCTGGAATAAAGGGCATCCCATCAACAAAAGGGTCGCTCTAAATCAAAGTAACTGAGGTGAAAAGGCTTGGGTTTTACAATTTATCCAGCAATCGATATTCGCGGAGGGAAATGTGTCCGCTTGTTTCAGGGAGATTATAATCAGGAAACGGTTTACGGGGATTCACCGTACGATATGGCGCATCACTTCAAAGAACAAGGAGCGAAATGGATTCACCTCGTTGATCTTGACGGCGCAAAAATGAGAGAAAGAGTAAATCACGAGCATGTTGTCCAAATTGCAAAAGGGCTTGACGCAAAAGTTCAAATTGGCGGCGGCATCCGAACGGAAGAAGATGTAAACTACTATTTGGAAAATGGCGTAGAACGGGTGATTTTAGGAAGCAGTGCGATTCAAAAACCGGACTTTGTAAAAAAAATGCTTAAGGAATATGGCAAGCATATCGCCATTGGCATTGATGCGCGGGACGGTTATGTCGCGGTTGACGGATGGCTTGAAACATCAACAATAAAAGCAACTGACCTTGGAAGGGAATTGGCAGAACACGGGGCTGAAACGTTTATTTTTACCGATATTTCAAAAGACGGTACATTGGAAGGCCCAAACGTTTCAGCAATCGTGTCAATGGCGGAAGCAACGGGGAAACAAGTCATTGCATCAGGCGGCATCAGCGAGCTTAGCGATTTCGATGAATTGCTTGAAGAAAGCAGGAAAGGAATCGAGGGAGCGATTGTCGGGAAAGCTCTTTACACAAAACGATTCACATTAATAGAAGCTCTTAAAAAGGTGGAGATCTAATGGCAGAAAAAAAAATTATCCCTTGTCTTGATATGAAAGATGGCCGTGTCGTAAAAGGTGTCCAATTCGTCAATTTGCGTGATGCGGGAGATCCAGTGGAGCTTGCAGCATTTTATGAAGAACAAGGAGCGGACGAGCTCGTTTTTCTTGATATTGCGGCAACGAACGAAGGCAGGGAAACAATGCTCGATGTTGTCCGCAAGGTAGCTGAGCAAATTACGATTCCGTTTACGGTTGGAGGCGGTATCCGTACCGTTGAACAAATGAAAGCAGTGATTGATGCCGGTGCGGATAAAGTATCAATTGGTACGGCAGCTTATGACAATCCTCATCTTTTTAAAGAAGGCGCCGAAGCTCTTGGCCCAGATCGCATTGTTGCAGCGATCGATGCGAAATTTGTAGACGAAGCCGGCACATGGCGAGTCGTCATTCACGGCGGGAACACTGTAACAGATAAAGACGTCGTTGAATGGGCGAAGGAAGCCGCTGAACTTGGAGCTGGCGAGATTTTGCTTACGAGTATGGATCGGGATGGAGAGAAGAGCGGATACGATCTTGAAATGACGAAAGCGGTCGTTGATGCGGTCGATGTTCCTGTTATTGCATCAGGCGGCGCAGGGACAATTGACGACTTTTACGCTGCGTTCACGAAAGCAAATGCCGCAGGTGCGCTTGCTGCTTCTGTATTTCACTTTAAAGAGACGTCAGTAAAAGAAGTAAAGGCTGAATTAAAGCGGAGAGGGATCGATTTGAAATGATTGACGTACAGTTTAACGATCAAGGCCTCATTCCTGCGATTGTCCAGGATGCTGCCAGCAAAGAAGTGCTTATGCTCGCTTATATGAATAAAGAATCGCTTGAGAAATCGATTGAAACGAAACAAACATGGTTTTATAGCCGTTCAAGGCAAGAATTATGGCATAAAGGCGAAACATCAGGCCATACACAAAATATTGTCGATATCCGGTACGATTGCGATCAAGATACGCTCGTTGTACTCGTTAATCCTAATGGCCCTGCTTGCCATAAAGGAGACTATTCTTGTTTCGGCCATTCCCTTCTTGAGAAAGAAGTGGACGGAAAAGCAGATCGTTTTGGCATTTTTAATGAATTGGAAAAAGTTATCGCAAAAAGGGAAGCAGAAATGCCCGAAGGGGCCTATACGACCTATCTTTTTGAAAAAGGCGTAGATAAAATTT
The DNA here is from genome assembly GCF_003097615.1 of Pueribacillus theae. Lineage (NCBI taxonomy): Bacteria > Bacillati > Bacillota > Bacilli > Caryophanales > Bacillaceae > Pueribacillus > Pueribacillus theae. Next base: position 43,808 of record NZ_QCZG01000007.1, on the reverse strand, counting down.
TGAAAAAAGTGGGCGAAGAAGCCTCCGAAGTCATTATCGCAGCAAAAAACCGGGATCCAGATGAACTGAAATGGGAAGTTGCCGATCTTTTCTATCACGTGTTTGTCTTGCTTAGGGAACAGAAACTGCCTCTTGATGATGTCTTGTCCGTTTTGGAAGAGCGACATCGATAAGAAAGTATAAATTTGCTTTTTCATAAATTTAGACCAATCTGGCTTCCGGCCTCCGACCTCTGAACAAGGACGTCAGCGTCTTTGTTCGAAGTTAGAGGGAGGTTGGATTTTAATGAAATTGGCGAACTGCCGATTTACTTATTTTTTTCAAAAATTGGCTTTCCCTATTCCCATTTAGATTTGTTATACTTTATAGGAATCACATTCTTTGTTGTTGGAGGCCTCTTAAGGCATGAATAAAGAGAGAAAAGAGCGCGCCCAAATCATTCCCTTTACTCAAAACGGGGAATACTTTTTTCAGCGCGCATTATCTTATTACCATCAAAATCATTTATTTAAAGCAAAAAAATATTTACTGAGAGCAGTAAAGCTTGATGACAAGGAACCCGTTTATATCGGCCAATTGGCTGCCGTATTGTCCGAGCTTGGCGAATATACGGAATCGAACAAGTGGCTCTACTATTTGCTTAGTGAAGTCGATCCGTCAGCGGCAGAATGCTATTTCTTCTTGGCAAATAACTATGTGCATCTCGGGCTTTTCGAAAAGGCGGAAGATGAAGCGCTCTATTATTTGGAGCTTGAACCGCATGGCGAATTTGCTCAAGATGCTGAGGAATTATTAGCCTTTATTGGTTCAGAAGCCCTTCATGAACTTGGGGAAAATGTCATTATAAGAAAACATTCACAAGCGAAAGAAAAAATGGAAGCAGGCGAATTTCAGCATGCCATTTCCCTTTTTCAGGAAATGATCAATGAACACCCGTCTTTTTGGGCTGCGTATAATAATTTAGCCCTTGCTTATTTTTATTCCGGAAAAAAAGAGAAGGCAGTGTCCACGCTAGAAGAAGTTTTAACGAAAAACCCCGGTAATTTGCACGCGCTCTGCAATTTGGCGTTGTTTTTGTATTTTATCGGCTTTCATAGACAAAGCGAGCAAATCAAACATAAGCTTAAAACGGTCTATCCGATCCACCATGATCAGCGCTACAAACTTGGAAGTACGTTTGCCCTGCTGCGTGAACATGAATATGCTTTTAAATGGCTATCTTCGGTTAGGCAGACAACACTAGTTGAAGAGATCCCTTTTTACCATTGGCTTGCCGTATCGGCCTTTATGACAGGGCGCGAGAAAACAGCGAAAACGTCTTGGGAGCATATTAAAAAAATTGATCCCGAAAGCGAAGTAGCACCGCATTATTTAGCTGAACTGAAGAAAGGCACACTCACTCCGGATGCGGTAGACTACCATTACAGGCTGCCGGAAAAGGACAAAACATATTTCAATTTTTTAACAGAAGGATTAAAAGACAACGAAAAGACTAAGCTTGTCCATTTATATATTTTAAGAAAAAACTTTCACAAGGAAGGTTATGAATCGCTGCAAAGCTTCTGTAAATCAGAGAAAGAACCGCTTTATTTAAAAGAACTTGCAAGTGGCGTGATGCTGAATCAAGTTCCAGGCAAGCCCGTCGTCATAAAACACGAAGGGTTGGAGATGATATATAAAGCGGATACTGAATTGCCGGCAACCATTACAACAGGGCTAAAAGTCATCGCAAAACTTCAAGAATCCCTAAAACCTGGTGAATTGAACGATGTGATCTACAGGTTGTGGGCAAACCTTTTTAAATATGCCTGCCTTCACAATATGCCTTTCGAAAACAGCGATGGCTGGTCAGCGGCGATTGAATACAGTTGGAAAAAACAAAAGGGCAGCAAGGTTGCACAAAAGGAAATTGCTTCGTTTTATAACATTTCAGTTGCGACTGTAAGCAAATATGCAAAAAAAATTAAACATTTCCTCCGCAAACAACAACTGTGAGCAGATTTATGGACGTACCGTTTTTTGTTTTATACGATTAGTTTAAGAATAAAGGGTTCAAAAAGCGGACAAAAAGAGCGGAAAAGCTCGAAAGCTTCAGTTGTCCGGTATGACTGATTCACATCGTGTGAACCTCCGGACTTTTTGAATACTTTGCTAGGAGTGAAAGGTATGAGCGAAGAACAAATATACGACGTAATCATTGCAGGTGCGGGGCCCGCAGGCTTAACTGCGGCTGTATATGCGTCACGGGCTAATTTGTCCACACTTATGATTGAAAGAGGAATACCGGGCGGCCAAATGGCGAATACGGAAGATGTAGAAAACTATCCCGGATTCGAAAGTATATTAGGGCCCGATCTATCGAATAAAATGTTCGAACATGCGAAAAAGTTCGGTGCAGAATATCAATACGGCGATATTAAAGAGATACGCGACGGTGAAGACTATAAAACAGTCATCACTGGAGATAAAGAATATAAGGCTAAAGCGGTTATTGTTTCAACTGGAGCCGAATACAAAAAACTTGGCGTTCCGGGCGAAGAAGAATTGGCAGGCCGTGGCGTATCCTATTGTGCCGTATGCGACGGGGCTTTCTTTAAAGGAAAAGAACTTGTAGTCGTCGGCGGGGGGGACTCAGCCGTTGAAGAAGGTGTGTATTTAACACGTTTTGCTTCAAAGGTAACAATTGTTCACCGGCGCGATAAATTGCGTGCGCAAAAAATTTTGCAGCAACGCGCGTTTGACAATGAAAAAGTGGAATTTATTTGGAATCATACAGTAAAAGAAATTATTGGCAAAGATGGAAAAGTCAGCAGTGTCATGCTCGTTAATACGCAGACAGGGGAAGAACAGGAATTCAAAACAGACGGTGTGTTTGTTTACATCGGAATGCTTCCCCTCAACGATTCTGTGAAGAATCTTGGCATTACAAATGAAGAAGGCTATGTGTTGACGGATGAACAGATGGAAACGAAAGTGCCTGGAATCTTCGCGGCGGGCGACATACGCGAGAAAATGCTTCGCCAAATTGTAACGGCTACAGGGGACGGCAGCATTGCGGCAGAAGCTGCCCAAAAGTATATTGAGGCATTGAAGGGAAAGGCAAGTGTGGAATCAACGTCTTAATTGACAATCAGTCTCCTTCGATTAAAGATAAAAAACCATGGGATAAAAGTCACCATGTCAAAAGATTTAAGCGAGTTATACTCTTTTAACTTTTCTGTAATGTTTATGACATAGTTTATAGCATATTTAAATGATATAATTAAATAGAATAATTGACCCCCTTTAATTTATATAGTTTTTTGGCACGGATGTATATCCGTGTCTTTTCTTTATGATGAATAAAATTATGCATTGTTGAGCAATTTTAGTATAATTTAATAGTAGAATGAATGAGTGTTATTAAAGGGTGTGGATACGTGGAGGAAAAGCAAGATATACACGTTGTCATTATTACAGGAATGAGTGGGGCGGGAAAATCAGTTGCCATGCGCAGCTTTGAAGACATGGGTTATTTTTGTGTCGATAATTTGCCTCCCGCACTTATGATGAAGTTCATTGAACTCGTTGAAGATTCCCGCGGCGAGATGAATAAAATTGCGTTAGTCATGGACTTAAGAGGGCGTGACTTTTTTGATTCGCTCGTTGATGCGATTGTTGAGCTAGGCAAATACAAACGAATTAATCCGCAAATTCTCTTTTTGGAAGCGAATGATACGACACTTGTCCGCCGCTATAAGGAAGCACGGCGCTCACATCCACTTGCCCCAAGCCAAGCCCCGCTTAACGGCATCAAAAAGGAACGCAGCATGCTTGAGGAATTGAAAGGGCATGCAAACCTTATTATAGACACTTCACAATTGAAGCCGCTTGAGCTGCGTGAAAAAATTACAAACTACTTTTTGGAGCAGACTGAACATAATTTTACGCTGAATGTCATGTCATTTGGATTCAAACATGGCATTCCGATCGATGCGGATTTAGTGTTTGATATACGGTTTCTGCCAAACCCGCACTACATAGACACGCTAAGGCCAAAAACTGGTTTAGAAGAAGACGTTTCGTCCTATGTGATGAGATGGCCTGAAACAAAAGAATTTGTCGATAAAATTATTGATTTGCTCGTTTTTCTCTTGCCTCATTACAAGCGAGAAGGAAAAAGCCAGCTTGTCGTCGGCATTGGCTGTACGGGAGGAAAACACCGTTCAGTTGCTCTCGCGGAATACATCGGGAAAGCGTTCGCTAAAGAATATCAAACGCGAATTACCCATCGTGACATAGAGAAAGGAATCGTATAAAAAAAATGAAAAAAGAAGAAAAGCGGAGAGTCGTCGTCTTGGGAGGGGGGACTGGTCTTTCTGTTTTGCTTAGGGGACTGAAACAATCACCGCTTGACATTACAGCAGTTGTGACGGTTGCTGATGATGGCGGAAGCTCCGGCCGGCTGCGTGATGAGCTTGACATTCCTCCTCCGGGAGACGTCAGAAATGTGCTCATCGCGCTTTCAGAAGCAGAACCTTTGCTTGCTGCGCTTATGCAGCACCGGTTTAAAAACGGCAACGGATTATCCGGCCATTCGCTTGGCAATTTAATTATTGCGGCAATGACGGACATTACAGGTGACTTTTTTAAAGCGATCACTGATTTTAGCCGTGTGTTGAATGTAAAAGGGAAAGTGCTTCCCGCAGCTAATCAAAGCATCGTCCTCCATGCAAAAATGACAGATGGAACAATCGTAACCGGGGAATCAAAAATCCCTTTGTCAAAAAAGAAGATCGAGCGTGTCTATTTGACACCTGACAAAATCACCCCCCTAAATGAAACATTGCAAGCCATTGATGAATCAGATCTTATCGTATTGGGGCCAGGCAGCTTGTTTACGAGTATTTTGCCGAATTTGCTTGTTCCAGGTATTGTAGAGGCGATTAAAAAATCAAAAGCAAAAAAGGTCTATATATGCAATGTCATGACACAAGTAGGCGAAACGGATGATTTTAAAGCAAGCGACCATGTACAAGCTTTGATCAACCATGTCGGTACAAAACTCGTTGATACAATCATCGTAAACAATGATAAAATACCAAAAGAGATTCAAGAATTATATGCGCTTGAAGGAGCAAAACCGGTTGAATGTGATGAAGAAAGACTGAAATCTTTCGGTTTTGATATAATAAGTGATAGAATCGCACATTATGAACAGCAATTAATTCGTCACGACACGAAGAAAGTGACCGAAATTTTGCTTTCATTGATCGATTGAGAGGGGGGAACGTTGTGTCATTTGCTTCAGAAACGAAAAAGGAATTGACGCAGCTCGACCCAAAAAATTGCTGTGCACAAGCTGAACTTGCCGCACTTATACGGATGAATGGTTCCCTATCGGTAAGCAATCGCCAGTTTATCCTTGACGTTTCAACAGAAAACGCTGCGATTGCGAGAAGAATCTATACGTTAATTAAAAGTACTTTCGGTTATCACGTGGAGCTGCTTGTTCGGAAAAAAATGCAATTAAAGAAAAATAATGTCTATATCGTAAGAGTGAAACAAAAACCGCGTGAATTGCTCGAAAAGCTGAATATCGTGGGAGATAGTTTCACAATGACAAGGCAAATTAACAAAAGCCTTATTCAAAAGGACTGCTGCAAGCGGGCATATTTACGTGGTGCTTTTCTTGCTGGGGGGTCGGTGAACCATCCTGAAGCGTCATATCATCTTGAGATTGCTTCGATGTATCAGGATCATACGCTCTCCTTATGTGAGTTGATTAATGAATTTCACTTAAATGCAAAAACACTTGAACGGAAAAAAGGCTATATCGTATATTTAAAGGAAGCTGAAAAAATTACAGATTTTCTAAATTTAATCGGCGCCCATCGTGCGTTGCTTTTTTTTGAGGACATACGAATTGTAAAAGATATGCGAAACTCGGTGAACAGGCTCGTAAATTGCGATACAGCAAATTTAAACAAAACGGTCGGAGCAGCCATTCGGCAAGTTGAAAACATTCGTTACATTGAGCAGGAAGTTGGGCTGGATATTTTGCCTGATAAATTGCGGGAAATTGCAGAACTGCGTATGAAACACCAAGATTTGACACTGAAAGAACTCGGAGAAGTCGTCCAGAGTAAAAAGATTAGTAAATCGGGCATCAACCACCGCCTCAGGAAAATTGACGAAATCGCAGACAAAATTCGCAGAGGTGAGAAAATAGATGTCAAGTGAATAGCAAAGAAAGGAATAGACAAGGAGGTTATAGCATGAAGGAAAAAACAGTCATCATCAAACTAAAATCAGGGTTGCAGGCAAGGCCTGCGGCGCTATTCGTACAGGAAGCAAACCGTTTTCACAGTGATATTTTTTTAACAAAGGATGGGAAAAAGGTAAACGCAAAAAGTATTATGGGCATTATGAGTTTAGCGCTTGGAACAGGTACGGAAGTTGTTTTAACAGTGGAAGGAAATGACGAGGAAGAGGCGCTTCATGCGCTGGAAACATTTATAACGAAAGAAACGCTTTAAATCAAACGGCGGCTCTGAATGGAGTTCGCCTTTTTTCTTTATCTTAAGGCTAAAGAAAGAGAAAAATGTACCGATAATAGAAGTGGATGGATCGTAAGGTTCCCTCAAGGAGAGATAATTGCACGTCAGGAGAGTTCATATGGATAAATCGTCTTTCATTGGAATTATTTTAGGTGTTTGCGCAGTTTTTATCGGCATGTATTTAAAAGGAGTAAGCCCAGCAGTTATTTTAAATCCTGCTGCGTTGATCATCATTTTTGTAGGTACAATTGCATCTGTAGCAATTGGCTTTCCGGCAAAAGAATTAAAGCGAATACCAAAGTTGTTTGGGATATTGTTTCGTGAACAGCAAGTCCCGCAAATGAAAGAACTCATTCCGCTTTTTGCAGAATGGGCAAGCCTTGCACGGAAAGAGGGCATTCTTTATTTAGAGGCGCATATTGAGGAAGTTGACGATCAATTTTTGAAAAATGGGATGAAGCTTGTCATTGATGGCCAATCCCCGGAATTTATACGTGATGTGATGAATGAACAGCTCGCTGCGTTGGAAGAAAGGCATGAAGTCGGTGCGCAAATCTTTTCCCAAGCCGGGACATATGCCCCGACACTTGGTGTCTTGGGTGCTGTCATCGGTTTGATTGCGGCACTTGGAAATATTGCAAACTTTGATATTCTCGGAGAAGCAATTGCCGCCGCTTTTGTAGCGACATTGTTAGGAATTTTTTCAGGGTATGTTCTTTGGCACCCCTTTGCCAATAAGTTAAGGCGAAAATCACGGGAAGAGGTTCGTGTACGTGAGATTATGATTGAAGGGATTTTGTCCATTCAAAACGGACAGTCACCGAGGGCGATTCAGGAAAAATTAGCAAGCTATCTTCCGCTGTCAGAAAGTGCAAGCTTGCTTAGAGAAGGGGTAACGAATGGCGAGAAACAGGAAGCGGCATCGTAAAGAATCTGAAGGAATGAATGAGTCGTGGCTACTTCCGTATTCAGATATGCTGACTCTGCTTTTGGCGCTATTTATCGTTTTATTTGCGATGAGCTCGCTCGATGCGATAAAGTTTAGAGATCTTGCACGTTCGCTGAACAGTGTCTTCAGTTCCGGTTCAGGCATTATGGAATTTCCTAGCCCCAATGAGCCGATTGTCGCTTTAAGCGACAATAGGACAACGGAAGACGAGAAGGCAGGACATGATGAACGATCGGAGACGGAATCGGTCGCTGAATTAAAAGATTTAATTGAGCTTCAAACAGAGATTGACGCTTATATCGAAGAAAAGAAGTTAACGAAATCACTGGAGACAAAGCTGTCAGGGGAAGGGCTTAAAATTACAATTTTAGATGACGCCCTGTTTGAATCCGGAAGTGCGGAAGTAAAAGAAGGGGCACACCGACTTGGAGTGGAGATTTCAAACTTCCTTGTATCTGATCCTCCAAGGCATGTGACGATTAGCGGACATACGGATAATGTTCCAATTCATAATGCCCAATATAGTTCAAATTGGCATTTGAGTGTGATGCGCTCCATCAATTTTATGGAAGTATTGCTTGAAAATAAAGGGCTCGATCCTGCCTATTTAAGCGCCAAAGGCTTTGGGGAGTATCAACCCATTGCTTCCAATGACAATCCGAAAGAACGCGCAAAAAACCGCAGGGTTGAAGTGTTGGTTGCGCCAAATTATGAGCTTCACATGGAAGAATAAAAAAACTCGCCGAAATGGCGAGTTTTTCAATTGTCTTGCGATATGCGTTCAACAAAGAATTTTAAACACAGTTGATTTAAGTTTGGCAAGGAAAGATACTTCGAGGTCTTCCGAGCGATTAAGAGTTAAACAATGTTGACCGCTCCAGTTTTCTCTTCGTTTAGATATCCAAACTCAAAAGACTGCTATTAAAACCTTTTGTTCCTTTTATTTAGGTTTTACTTCTTTTGTGTCATACAGCACTTCATCGATTAAGCCGTATTCTTTTGCTTCTTCGGCTGACAAGAACTTGTCGCGGTCTGTATCGCGCTCAATCACTTCAAGCGATTGGCCTGTTCTTTCCGCATAAATTTTATTTAATTTTTCCCGCATTTTAATGATGCGTTTTGCATGGATTTCAATATCGGCTGCCTGGCCTTGTGTTCCGCCGAGAGGCTGGTGAATCATAACTTCACTGTTTGGAAGCGCAAAACGCTTGCCTTTTGCGCCAGCCATTAACAAGAAGGAACCCATGGATGCCGCCATTCCGATGCAAATCGTCGATACATCTGGTTTAATGTGCTGCATCGTGTCGTAAATCGCCATCCCCGCTGTAATGGAACCGCCGGGGCTGTTAATATAAAGAGAAATGTCTTTGTCAGGATCTTCAGCAGCCAAAAAGAGCAATTGGGCAACGATGGAGTTAGAGACATTATCATCAATGGCGCTTCCAAGCATAATAATGCGGTCCTTCAATAGCCGTGAATAGATATCATAGGCACGTTCGCCGCGGCTTGTTTGTTCAATAACTGTAGGTATTAAATTCATTTTGTGTTCCTCCTTCATTTTTTACTAGCATTCTCATAATAATTAAGTATGTATTTTCATCATAACGAAAAGGTCAATATAGGTCAAATAAAAAGTTTCGCTAAAATATGTTTACGCATTCCATCTTTCCCGAAAAAAAGTGTTTTAAACCCAAAAAAAGCAGGTGAAGCGTTCACCTGCTTTTTTAGAGGAATGAATTTGTGTACGCGCTCGGCAGGATTCGAACCCGCGGCAGACGTGGTACCGGAAACCACCGCTCTATCCAACTGAGCTACGAGCGCAAATGCTGCATTCACCATTATACGAAAAAAACAATCTTTTTGCAATGACAATTCTAACCAACTTTGTTTAATCATTCGTCATTATTTTTATTTTCTAATGCACTTTTTAATTCGTCTTCAGATGTTGTTTCTGTTAACTTAACGTTTGACCGATAAGCCGCCCGCAAAATGAGATGGCCTGAGACGGGTGCAGTGATGAAAACAAAAATAATCCCGAGAAGAAGGCGAACACTTATGAGGGATTCATTTAGCCAAAAATAAAGGAATACCCCTGATAGCGTCAGAAGAACGGCTAGCGTTGAGCTTTTTGTTGCAGCGTGAGCTCGGGTATATACGTCAGGGAATCTGATAATACCAACCGCACTTAAAAAACTCATCATACTGCCAACTAAAATGATAAAGGCAGCAACAAATTCATCGATCGCGCTTATATTCAACGATGCTCCCCCTCTCGATAAATTTTGTGAAGGCAATCGTCCCGATCCAAGCCAAGATGCCCAAGATGAGGATGACATCAAGAAAAACTTTCGTTTGAAGCAAGATGGAAAAAACGGCTATCCCCGAAACAAGATTAACTGCTATCATATCCAATCCAACAGCCCGGTCTGGCATAGACGGTCCACGAATAATACGATAAAGCGCGATAGCAATCGATAAGGCAAATAAGGACAATGAAGTCGTCAGCATAATCGTGATCATTAGCGAGTCACCTCCATGATCGCCTTTTCAAATTTTTTTAAGGATCTCACTAGAAAATCTCGCGAGCTTTCTAAATCCATTGCATGAATGTAGAATACATTCCCTTCAGGGGTTACTTCCATAACGACCGATCCTGGTGTCAAGGTTAAGAGCAAGGCAAGTGTTGTCACTTCCCAATCACTTTTCAATTCTGTTTCATATGTGAAAATACCGGGCTTAAGGTTAAGCTTTGGACTTAAAATATGTTTAAGAACGAATACGCTTGATTGAAACAGCTCAGATATAAAAATGGCAATTAGTTTAAAAACCAAAAATAAGCGGCGAAGGTAAAATTGTTGGGGAAAAAATCTACGCATAAAAAATACAATGACAGTGCCGACAAGAAAGCCTACAAAGAAAGTTGAAAAACGAAGCTCATCTTCATCGATTAATAGCATCCAAAGAAATGCGATAAATAAGTTCAGTAAAAATTGGAATGACACGTAATTTTTCACCTCTTCCAGTCTAACGCAAAAAATCCAACATGTTTATTCATTTAATACCGCATCGATATAAAGGTCAGGGTTCATCAAAATGTTTGCCGCATCATGTATATACGGCGAGAGTGCTTCCGCACCAATACCGATTCCGAATGTAGCCGCAGAGAGTATAACACAAGGGATCATCCAGCTTTTTCTTAAAGGCACTTCATCTTCTTTGCTTAGAATCGTTTCACCCCAAAAGCAATTTATAAAGATGCGAAGAAGCGAATAGAGAACAAAAATACTGGATAAGAAAGCAAGGCCAAGCAGAATATACGATCCAGCTTCAACCGCGCCTTGTCCAACTAAAACTTTCCCTATGAAACCACTAAGTGGCGGGATGCCGGTAAGTGACAGAATGACAATGAAAAAAAGCCAACCTAACAACGGATAATTTCGGATGAGGCCGCTCATTCGTTCACTGTCGATCTTGGCAGTGCCTGTAAGAGAAATCATTGTTCCGGCAAGCAAGAACAGCAACGCCTTAACAATCATGTCGTGAATTAAATAATAGATCGCTCCTTCCATAGAAGCCGGCGTTGCTACCGCAAGTCCTACCAGGATAAAGCCAATAGCAATGACGACATTATATGAAACGATGTAGCGGATATCATTATAGGCGATTGCACCTATACTGCCGCCAATGAGCGTCAAGCCGGCCATCATGCCAATCAATGTATGCGTAATTGATGGCTCATGGTAAAAGAGCAGAGTAAAGATCCGGAAGAATGCATAAATACCGACTTTCGTTAAAAGCGCACCAAATAGAGCAGCCACCGCTGTTGGCGGTGCACTATAAGACCCTGGCAGCCAAAAATAAAGCAGCAGTCCGGCTTTCAAACTAAAAACAATTAAAAACAAAATGCTAATTGTGGTCAAAAGAGGGTTTTGTCCCGCTTCAGCAATTCGTTCAGACAAATGAGCTAAATTCAGCGTCCCAACCGCGCCGTATAAATACGCAACGGCAATAAGGAAAAACGAAGAAGATAGTACATTAATCACAACATATTTAATCGATTCCTTTAGTTGGATTTTTGTCCCTCCAAGAGAAATCAAGGCATAAGAAGCTAATAACATCACTTCAAAACAAACGAAAAGGTTGAAAAGATCGCCTGTTAAAAATGAACCGTTGACTCCAGCCAAGAGAAGGTGGACAAATGGATAAAAAAACATTTTTTCATGTGCTTTTCCAATTGAAAAAAAAGCATAAAAAAGACACACCATTGCTACAATGCTTGCCGTCAACACGAGTAAAACGGAGAACGAATCAGCAACAAATAAAATGCCATAAGGCGGCAGCCACCCGCCAAAATCGAGACGCAGGATTCCTTCTCTTTGAATAAGGTTTAAAATGTAGAGACTTATCCCAGCTGTTACGGATACACTTAATAAACTAAGCCATCGTTGTAATCGAAGATATGGCCGGAGGAACATAAGAATAATCCCTGTCAGAATCGGAATGGCCATTGGCAGTATAAGGATATTATTCATCATCTGATCCCCTTAGCACCTCAAGATTGTCCGTTTTTGTTGTCTGGTAAGTGCGGTAAGCGAGAACGAGAATAAACGCTGTTACAGCAAAGCTGATGACGATAGCAGTTAAAATAAGAGCTTGCGGGAGTGCATCAGTATATGTTTCCGTTTTTTCCCCTAAGATCGGGGCGCTTCCAATTTTCAATCCCCCCATTGTCAGCAAAAGCAGGTGAACCGCATGAGAAAGGATCGCTGTTCCCAATATGACTTGAATGATTTTTTTAGACAGAAGTAAATAAACCGCAACCGTTACTAAGACACCGGATAGGATGGTAATTAATGTTTCCATGGATTAATCATCCTCGCTAATACTTAAAATAATCGTTATGACAACACCAACAACCGCAAGAGCAACCCCTGCCTCAAAAAGGAGAACCGTAGACAGCTCTGTTCTTCCAAAGAAGGGGAGGTTTACATAAGCAATTGTCTGGCTTAAAAAGGGCACATTGAAAAGAAAAGAGCCAAGGCCAGTTCCCACGGCCAGCAGGGCTCCGAAAGCCGCAATCAGCTTGAAGTCAACTGGCAAGCCTTTATGGACAGTTTCAATGTCAAAGGCGAGATAAAGGAGCACAAGGGCAGAAGCAAGAACAAGGCCGCCGATGAACCCGCCTCCTGGTTTGTGGTGTCCTGACAGGAATAAATACACTCCCATTGTCAAAATGATGAAAACGACGACCCTTGAAACCGTTTGTAAAATAACATCATTGATCTTCAATATTCTGCCCCTCCTTTTCCCTTTTTAGCTTAATCAAGGTATATACGCTAATTCCGGCAATGACGAGTACAATCACTTCTAACATCGTATCAAACGCCCGGAAGTCGCCTAAAATGGCATTGACAATGTTTTTTCCGCCCGAAAGTTCGTATGCATTTTCAAAGTAATATGAAATGGTGTTAAACAGCTTGTTGCTTTGGACAGAAAGTGCCACGAGGGTGTAAACAACACCGACCAGAACAGCTACAACAGCGTTTGGAATTTTAAATTTCGGATTGGATGGCTCTTTTTTCCATTCCGGCAAATAATAAAAGCAAAGCAGGAACAGAGCGGTAGTGACAGACTCAACAACGAGTTGAGTGAGTGCAAGGTCTGGGGCACGGAATAAAACAAAGAACATAGCGATCGAATATCCTAACACACCATTCAATAAAATCGATGTTAAACGGGATTTTGCAAACGGGATGGCGATGCCGGCAGCCATCATAACAAAAACAAAGATCCGTTCATACACATTGATCGGAGCATTGTCAGATATGTCGAATGAAAATGCGCCAGTTACGAGAAATCCGCCTCCAAATGCCAGCAAAAAGAAAAGAAAAATATAAAGTAAATAGTCTCGAAGGAACCCTGTCATATAGAAATTCGTTATAGAGGAAGATTGTTTTTCAGCCTGCATAAGCATTCCGTTGTATAGAGAGTTGAACGATAGTTTTGCCGGGAATAGCGAATAGATTCCTTTCCAATACCGCAAAAATTTATACAAAAAGGCGCCGGCAGCGATGACTCCAATTGTCATCCATAATTCCGCATTAAAGCCGTGCCAAGCTGTAATTTTTGGGGTAAGCTCCTCTGATTCAGCAAATGTATGGAAAATACTTGCCATGGCTGGCTGAAGCAAATACTCTCCCAACATGTTCGGAAAGAAAAAAATTCCAATGATAAAAACTGCAAGAATTACTGGTGAGAGTAACAAACCAACAGGAGCTTCATGCGCCGGACGTTCAATTTTTTCTAATTGATAAGGCCCAAGGAACGTACGGAAAACGATAATCATACAATACACGAAGGTAAAAACACTCGCGATCCAGGCGATAATCGGAAAGAGTTTTGCCCAAGCCCCAACCGAGAAAATATCGAATTCGCTTGCGTTTAGTACCGCGGTGAAGAACATTTCTTTACTTAGAAAACCGTTGAATGGCGGGAGGCCGGCCATTGAAAAACTACCAATGACGGCAACTGAAAACGTGACTGGCATTAACGCCATCAAACCACCAAGCCTGCGGATGTCCCTTGTACCGAGTTCATGGTCGATGATGCCGACAACCATAAAAAGTGTTCCCTTAAACGTTGCATGGTTAACAAGATGAAAGAGCGCGGCAAACGTCGCTTGCGTATAAATGACTGACTCTGTGCTGTAGCCATAGTGAAGGGCTGCGGACCCAATTCCGAACAAACTCATAATAAGTCCAAGCTGGCTGACGGTTGAAAAGGCAAGGAGGGCTTTAAGATCCGGTTGGCGAATCGCAGTGAAAGAGCCCCAAAATAATGTCATGAGGCCGATGACGCTTACAATCCAAAACCAAGCTTGATCGCTGCCAAATATTGGTGTTAAACGGGCAACTAAGTAGATGCCGGCTTTTACCATTGTGGCCGAATGCAGGTAAGCACTGACGGGTGTCGGTGCTTCCATCGCGTCAGGGAGCCAAATATGGAATGGAAACTGCGCTGATTTTGTGAAGGCGCCAAAAAGCACTAAAATCATTGCCGGTATAAACAGTTGGTGATCCGTATATTGATTTATTGCCGATAGGATTTCTCTTATGCTAAACGTATTTGTCATAACATAAATCATGATGAAGCCGGTAAGCATCGCAACGCCGCCGCTCACCGTAATGAGCAGAGACTTTTGGGCGCCGTATCTTGATCCTTTTCTGTAATACCAAAAAGCAATTAACAGAAAAGAGGAAATGCTTGTTAATTCCCAAAACACATAAAGAACCATCAAATTATCGGAGAGAACAACGCCGAGCATCGCTCCCATGAATAAAAGCAAATAAATATAAAAATGCTGCAAAGATTCACTTGCAGATAAATAGAAGATGGAGTAAAGTATGACCATGCTCCCAATACCTGTAATAAGAAGGCTGAAAATCATACTTAACCCGTCTAAATAGGTCGTAAAGCTGATGCCATATGATGGAATCCATTCAAAGGTGTACAAATAATACTCGCCGCTTGCAACAGAAGGAATATAGCGGGCAAAGATAATAAACAATGTTGCCGAGACGATCAAAACAAACCAACCTATATGTAAGTTTGATTTTTTTTTATTTAAGAGAGGTATAAATAATGCAGCTAAAAAAGGGATAATAATTGCAATATGTAAAATAGACAAAACCAAACCTCCATTAAAGCTTGACGTTACTCATGACTAGCGGGATAATGGAAAATTAAAAGGGAATTTAAGCGGAAATAAGCGGCTGAAATAATTTCCATGTTAAATTATATACTAAAAGCACATTCATTGCATTTTAAGAGACCCCCCTTTTATAAATTATGGTTTAAAGAGGTGAAGATCTCCATGAAAAAAGCAAAGGGCCGTATGGATGAGAGAATTCTCGTTTGTGTGTATTATGGGCCAAATGGTGAGCGATTAATTAAACGCGGTCACAAAATGGCAAGCATGTTGGATTGCCCTTTGTATATTTTAACAGTTGATCCCCTTCCATACGATGAATTTGATGCGGAGAAATCAGGATACATTGAGCGTTGGAAGGAGCTTGCGGAGGAATTGGACGTGGAGGAGTTTATCCTCCGTGATAATGCAAGGCGTCCAACGGCCAAGGTCATTGCAGAAGTTGCCCACCAATATAATATTACACAAATTATTATTGGCCAGACCGCACAAAGCAGATGGGAAGAAATTACAAAAGGTTCCTTTATTAATGTACTCTTGCGGGAAATAACATTTGTTGATATCCATATTGTATCAATCGACCGTAGAATAAAAGGTGAAGATGACGCGTACTTTGAGAAAGGAGTGCGTGGTTATTTAGTTAAGGATGATAAAGGATATCGGCTTTGCTTCACGTATTCAAAAGACGTTCATTATGAAGGGATTTTCTATAAAGAAGTCGGTACGGATTTCAATAACGGGGTTTTTAAGTTCATCAAAAATAACCGATCATGCCAAGTCCATATTACGGAAGATAGAGTAACCAATCCGAAAAAACTTCATCCCTATTTAGCCGAAGAGGAACTAAAAGAGTAAAACTTTTGATAAACAAAAAGAAAAATTCAAAGGCGATGTATCCAGTTCATTGAAGCTGAATGCGTCGCTTTTTCATTACATCGCATAACCAGCTTTTTTAAAAAAGTAAGCGCTTAAAAGAAACATTTATTACGCCAATTCCCTGAAAAGTCTCGTTTACCGAGACTGCGAACGAAGTGAGTTAGCGAGAGTTATACTCTGTGAGTGCTATTAAATTAGTGGGGATGAAGAAAATCCCCACTAACTTAAAGCTTCTCTTTATAGTAGAATAAGAGAAAGGGGGGTTGACGATGGAGTTAGGATTATTTCAAAAACAAACGACAAAATTAATCATGACGACTGAACTTCGTCAAGCAATTGCGATTTTGCAATATTCCGCCGTTGAATTGACAGATTTTTTAAAAGAAGAAGCGCTCGAAAATCCGTTGATTGAGCTAAAAGAAAATAAAAATTGGCAAGAAGACGGATTTCGAAGTACAACATACAGCCGCGAATATTCACCTTCCCAAAGCGATGAGGAACAAGATAGCCCGATCGATTATGTTCATGTGAAAGAGGAGAACATCCAATCCGTTTTATTGGAACAATTAAGAGATTTGTCGTTTCCTGAAAGTGAGCGAAAGATTCTTGCCTTTTTAATAGAAAATATCAATGAAGCTGGCTATTTAGTGATTTCACTTGAGGAAGCGGCTCGTTTTCTTGGAAAAAGCGAAGAGGACGTTTACAAGGCTTTTAAATATTTCCAACTGTTTGAACCAATCGGTATCGGAGCACGTTCGCTCCAGGAATGTCTGCTTTGGCAGCTTGAAGAGTTAGAAGAGCGCTCATTCCTTACCGAAAAAATCGTTGAAAACGATCTTGAGCTGTTAGCTGAAAAGAAATGGAATGACATTGCTGCCAAATATAATGTTTCTTTAAAAGAAGTGCAAGCCTCCGCAGATCTCGTTCTTTCACTCAATCCAAAACCAGGGGCGGCGCTCGGAGAAGGAAAGCCAAGATACTTATTTCCCGACATTACAGTTGAAAAAGTTGAAGGTGAGTATCTCGTTACATTAAATGATTATATGCTTCCAACGATCCATCTTAACCGCCAGTATCAATATATGCTTTCACAAGCAGGGAAAACGGAAGCAGAGCAATACATGAATGAAAAATACAGCAGAGTGATGTGGCTCATCCGAAGCATCGAGCAGCGGAGGATGACATTGCTTCGGCTGTCAGAAGCCATCGTCAAACATCAAAAGGAATTTCTTGAAAAAGGGGTGCTTCACCTGAAGCCGATGACGCTGAAAGAAATTGCCGATGAAATTGATGTCCACGAATCAACGGTAAGCCGTGCGGTGAAACATAAAGTGATCCAAACCCCGAAAGGGATTTATGAATTGAAAGATTTCTTTACATCAAAAGTCGAGTCCGCCGATGGAGAAGGAGCTTCATCCAGAGCCGTAAAGCATGTGATGCAAACGTTAATTGATGGTGAAGATAAATATAAACCACTCTCTGATCAGAAAATTGTTGATTTATTAAAAGGAGAGGGGATTAAAATATCGCGGCGAACCGTTGCCAAATATCGGGAAGAAATGAATATTCCATCTTCATCAAAAAGAAAGCGGTTCCAATAGGGCTTCAACGAGAAAGGAACATGAATAGTGGAAGAAATGCAAGTCTATTTTTATACAAAAGAAAATTGTCCGTTGTGCGACGAAGCGGAACAAATTCTGCGAACATTACAGGACGATTTTTCATATACGATAAACAAAATTGATATTTATACAGATGACAGCTTGCTCGAAACCTACCAAATCCGAATTCCGGTCATCGAAGTATCCGGCCAAGTGATCGCGGAAGGGATTGTGACAGAAACAGAAATAACGGGCGCGCTTCGAAAAATTATCCATGATAAAAATAGGACTGAATAAAAAGAGGAAAATGCCGATTTTTCTCTTTTTTTGTTTCGTTTTTCGTCGAATTTCATAGTTGCGAAATCGAATTTAATAAACGTATAATAAGAAGCAGTGCAACTGGATAGGGGGGTACTTTGTTTTTGAATAAGAAAACACTTCATGATATAGATTGGAAAGGGAAAATCGTTTTTTGTCGGGTGGACTTCAATGTGCCGATGGAAAACGGTGAAGTAGCCGATAATACGAGAATTACAGCCTCATTGCCTACGATTGAATATTTATGCAGCAAGGGAGCGAAAGTTATCCTGGCAAGCCACCTTGGAAGGCCAAAAGGAAAAGTTGTTGAAGAATTGCGGCTTGATCCTGTCGCAAAAAGGGTATCTGAGTTAATCGGAAAAAAGGTGGCAAAGACTGATGCTGTTTATGGAAGCGAAGTAACGGAAGCGATTAAGAAGCTCGCTGAAGGCGACATGTTAATGCTTGAAAACGTCCGCTTTGAGCCAGGGGAAGAAGCGAACGATCCAGCGCTTTCAAAACATTTTGCCGAGATGGCTGATCTCTATGTAAATGATGCGTTCGGTGTTGCCCACCGTGCCCATGCATCAACAGCAGGCGTTGCAGAACGCTTGCCAGCCGTTGCCGGATTTTTAATGGAAAAAGAAATTGAAGCGCTCAGCAAGGCGCTCACGAATCCGGATCGTCCGTTTACTGCCATTATCGGCGGGGCAAAAGTAAAAGACAAAATTAATGTCATCGATCATTTGCTGGATATTGTAGACAATTTAATTATCGGGGGTGGATTAGCCAATACGTTTCTGAAAGCACGCGGGTTGAATATTGGCGATTCACTGTTTGAAGAAGATAAAATTTCGCTCGCGGCCAACTTGCTTGAAAAAGCGGAGAATAAACAAGTGAACTTCTATATGCCTGAAGATGTCATCGTAGCGGATCGTTTTGCAAATGACGCAAATACGAAAGCGGTCTCGATTGATGAAATTCCGGACGGCTGGCAAGCGCTCGATATTGGCCCTAAAACGAGCGCGAAGTACAGAGAAGTTATCCTTCACTCAAAGCTTGCCGTATGGAACGGACCGATGGGTGTTTTTGAAATGGATGCCTTTGCAGAAGGTTCAAAAGCGGTCGCTGAAGCGTTCAAAGATGCAAAAGATACATATACGATTATCGGCGGCGGCGATTCAGCCGCGGCGATTGAAAAGTTCGGTTATACGGACGCTGTCGATCATATTTCAACAGGCGGTGGCGCTTCGCTTGAATTTATGGAAGGAAAGGAACTTCCCGGTGTGAAAGCGCTCGATGATAAATAACAACGGAAAGAGAAATCGGCGAACGTGCCGATTTCATTTCACTTAGAATCAAAAAGAAGGTGAAGAACGTGCGGAAACCAATTATTGCCGGCAACTGGAAAATGTACAAAACCGTTGATGAAGCAAAGCGTTTCGCTGAAGAAGTAAAAGAGCGGATTCCTTCTGCTGAAGCGATTGACTCTGTCATCTGTGTGCCCGCGATTGCATTAGACAGCCTTGTCAAAGAAGCGGCAGGCACCGATTTGAAAATTGGCGCGCAGACAATGCATTGGGAAAAAGAGGGCGCTTATACCGGTGAAATCAGTCCAAGCCAATTGAACGCACTCGGCGTTGAATACGTCATTATCGGGCATTCCGAACGCCGTGCGATGTTTGGGGAAACAGACGAAACCGTAAATAAAAAAGTAAAGGCGGCCATACGCCATAGCCTCCATCCGATTGTTTGTGTCGGAGAGTCTATTGAAGTGAGAAAAGGCGGCCAAACGACAGCCGTTGTGCGCAGTGAAATTGAAAAAGCATTCCATGGTTTAGGTGAAGAGGAAGCGAGCCGTATCGTTGTCGCATATGAGCCGATTTGGGCAATTGGAACAGGCGAGAGCGCCACACCTGAAGACGCGGACAACGTGTGTGAAACGATTCGGAACGTGCTAAGCGAGCTTTATTCAGAAACAACGGCGAACAGCATCCGCATTCAATACGGCGGCAGTGTGAATGAAAAGAATATCGACTCGATCTTGGCCATGCCGCATATTGACGGGGCGCTTGTTGGAGGGGCGAGCCTTGATCCCGAATCATTTTTAAATTTGTTAGGAGCGGTGAAACGTGTCTAAACAACCTGTAGCACTTATTATTCTTGACGGTTTTGCGCTAAGAGACGAGCAACAAGGCAACGCGGTCAAACAGGCGAAAAAGCCAAACTTCGACAAATATTGGAATGAATACCCGCATGCCGCGTTAACCGCTTGCGGCGAAGCGGTCGGGCTTCCCGAAGGGCAAATGGGAAACTCTGAAGTCGGCCATATGAACATCGGTGCCGGACGCATCGTTTATCAAAGCTTGACAAGAATCAATATGGCGATCCGTGATGGGGAGTTTTTTGAAAACCAAGCACTTTTAGGCGCGATGGATCACGTGAAAGCATCTGGGACAAACCTGCACCTTTTTGCCTTGTTATCGGACGGCGGCATCCATAGCCATAATCAGCACATTTACGCTTTGCTTGGCATGGCAGCGAAAAATGGCGTTGAAAATGTTTATGTCCATGCATTTTTAGATGGACGCGACGTTCCCCCTAAATCAGCGTTAGGCTACATCGAAGAACTCGAAAAGAAAATGGCCGAAACCAGTGTTGGCAAGATTGCTACACTGTCGGGACGTTATTATGCGATGGATCGCGATAAAAGATGGGAACGAGTCGAGAAAACGTATCGTGCAATGGTTTACGGTGAGGGGCCTGCCTATACCGATCCCAAACAGGCGGTGGAGCTGTCATATGATGAAGGAATTACTGATGAATTTGTCATCCCTTCCGTCATTACCGATGCAAATGGCAGCCCAACGGCAACGATTAAAGACAATGATGCCATTATTTTTGTAAACTTCAGGCCGGATCGGGCGATTCAGCTTTCACAAGTTTTTACAAACGATGAATTTAACGGATTTAATCTTGGGAAGGGGTTCCCAAGAAACCTCCATTATGTATGTATGACACACTTTAGCGATACAGTAAACGGAGAAGTTGCTTTTCCGCCGATTAGTTTGGACAATACGTTAGGCGAAACGGTTTCCAAGTTAGGATTAACGCAGCTTCGCATTGCGGAAACGGAGAAATACCCGCATGTTACGTTCTTTTTCAGCGGTGGACAAGAAGAGGAATTCCCTGGCGAGGATCGGATTTTGATTGATTCACCGAAAGTGGCAACGTATGATTTGAAGCCTGAAATGAGTGCGTATGAAGTGACCGATGCACTCCTTGCGGAAATCAATGCGGATAAATATGACCTCATTATTTTAAATTTTGCCAATCCGGATATGGTCGGCCATTCAGGAATGCTTAAACCGACAATCCGTGCGGTGGAAGCAGTTGATGAGTGTTTAGGAAAAATTGTGGATCTCATTATTCAAAAGGGCGGCTCCGCGATTATCACGGCTGATCACGGGAATGCAGACGAAGTGGTAACGCTTGAAGGCAAACCAATGACTGCCCACACAACGAATCCTGTGCCTGTTATTGTGACGAAAAAAGGAGTAGAATTAAGGAATGACGGCATCCTTGCTGATCTTTCTCCAACCCTCTTGCACCTTTTGAACAAAGATCAGCCGAAAGAAATGACAGGAAAATCGTTAATAAAATAAGAGATGAACAAGGAGTGTTTCGAATGTCTATCATTGCTGATGTGTACGGCCGCGAAGTACTTGATTCCCGTGGAAACCCGACAGTTGAAGTTGAAGTTGTGCTGGAATCGGGCGCAGTCGGAAGAGCGCTAGTTCCGAGCGGTGCTTCCACAGGTGAATATGAAGCAGTGGAACTTCGCGACGGCGACAAAAATCGTTATTTAGGAAAAGGTGTTTTAAAAGCAGTCGACAATGTAAACAAGCTAATCGCTCCGGCAATCATTGGTTATGATGCATTGGATCAGCTTGGCGTTGATGAAGCGCTGCTCGAACTTGATGGCACAAACAATAAAGAAAAGCTTGGAGCAAATGCGATTTTGGGCGTTTCGATGGCTGTTGCGAGAGCGGCGGCAGATTACCTTGGGCTTCCGCTTTATGTTTATTTGGGCGGCTTTAACGCAAAGCAGCTTCCTGTCCCAATGATGAATATTTTAAATGGCGGCGAGCACGCCGATAATAACGTTGATATTCAAGAATTTATGATTATGCCTGTCGGAGCGGAGACGTTCGCTGAAGCGCTGCGCTGCGGCGTAGAAATTTTCCATTCGCTGAAAGCTGTACTGAAAGGCAAGGGGTACAACACCGCGGTCGGTGATGAAGGCGGTTTTGCGCCGAATTTAGCTTCGAATGAAGAAGCCCTCCAAACGATTATGGATGCCATTGAAAAAGCGGGATACAAGGCAGGAGAAGAAGTAAAGCTTGCGATGGATGTTGCGTCATCGGAAATGTATAAAGACGGAAAATATCATCTTGCCGGCGAAGGTTTAGTGAAAACATCCGATGAAATGATCGATTTCTATGAAGAACTCATTTCAAAATATCCAATCGTATCCATTGAAGACGGACTTGATGAAAATGATTGGGAAGGCTGGAAGAAATTAACTGACCGCCTTGGCGGCAAAGTCCAGCTCGTTGGAGACGACTTGTTCGTTACAAATACAGAAAAGCTGTCTGAAGGCATTGAAAAAGGGATCGGCAACTCCATTTTAATTAAAGTAAACCAAATCGGTACGTTAACAGAAACGTTTGATGCCATTGAAATGGCGAAACGTGCAGGCTATACTGCTGTCATCTCGCATCGTTCAGGTGAAACGGAAGACAGCACGATTGCGGATATTGCAGTTGCGGCAAATGCCGGCCAAATTAAAACAGGTGCACCGTCAAGAACCGACCGGGTCGCAAAATACAACCAATTGCTCAGAATCGAAGATGAGCTTGCATCTGTTGCTCAATATCCAGGAACAAACGCTTTCTATAATTTAAAGTAAGCAAGCCTCTGTACAGAGGCTTCTCTTTTTGATACATTCATTAGTAAGAGTCTCGTATGAATGGGAGGAAATACGATGCATACTGTTGCTTTGGTCTTGCTTGTTATCGTAGCGATTTGCTTAATTGGAGTCATCCTTTTGCAGCAAGGAAGAAGCGCTGGCCTGTCTGGTGCCATTTCCGGCGGAGCGGAACAGCTCTTTGGCAAACAAAAAGCGCGCGGTATTGATGCGCTATTGGTTCGGATTACAGTGGTTCTTTCTGTTTTGTTTTTCCTTTTGGCGATAGCCGTAGCTTATTTAGTGTAAAATGTTATTCAAAAAGTTTCGGGGTTTACATGACAAACCAGTTCAACGTTACTTTTATAGACTTTTGTTTAGCAGCAGGTTTTTCCCTGCTGTTTTTTAATATGAATTTGGGGAAAAGTACGATTAGGAGTATACGAGGAGGAGATCCATATGAGAATTATTCCGCCAAAGCCATTTACATTTGAAGCAGGAGAGCGCGCCGTGCTGCTTTTGCACGGGTTTACCGGAAATACAGCAGACGTCCGGATGCTTGGCCGCTATTTGCAAAAACGGGGGTATACATGCCATGCACCGCTTTATAAAGGGCACGGCGTTCCGCCTGAAGAACTTGTGAAAACAGGGCCTGAAGACTGGTGGCAGGACGTGATGGAAGGCTATCAATTTTTGAAAGATCAGGGGTATGAAGAAATTGCTGTCGGCGGCCTTTCGCTTGGCGGAGTTTTTTCACTGAAATTGGGTTACACTGAAAACGTAAAGGGACTTTTTACAATGTGTTCCCCAACAACATTTAAGAGCGAGGAATTGATGTTTGAAGGGGTTGTCCGCTATGCGAAGGAATATAAAGAGCTTGAAGGAAAACCGAAAGAGCAAGTTGAAGAAGAAATGGAAGCCTTTCGCAAAACGCCAATGGCAACGCTGAAGCAGTTGCAGGAGCTTAATTTGGAAGTAAGGGACGGATTGAAGAAAATTTCTGTTCCGGTTTTTGTTGCCCAAGGACGCCTAGACCAAGTGATTAATACGGAAAGCGCAGATGAAATCTACAACGGTGTCGGCTCTGAAAATAAAACAATCAAATGGTATGAAGAGTCTGGCCATGTCATTACGCTTGGGAAAGAAAAGGAACAGCTTCAAGAGGATGTTTATGCGTTTTTAGAAGGCCTTGATTGGCAAAGCAAGTAGCACTTATGCATCAAATCTTTATTCCGATCGTTTACATAGCTTTAAATTAGTTAAACATAGAAAAAAGGAGGGTGAAAGATTGAATAAAGAGAAAGCTGATCAAATCCTGGCATTTATGCGTGAAGAAGCATACAAGCCGCTTACAGTAGGGGAACTAGAAGAAGCGTTTGGCTTAAGCGATTCAAGTGAATTCAAAGATTTTGTCAAGACACTGAATTACTTAGAAGATAACGGATTGATTGTAAGAACGAGAAGCAATCGCTATGGCGTTCCAGAGCGAATGAACTTACTGAAGGGGAAGGTGCAAGGAAACGCAAAAGGATTTGCCTTCATCATACCAGAAGAAGACGGATTGCCTGATGTGTATGTTACCCAGTCCGATTTAAATGGAGCGATGAATTCAGATACGGTTATCGTTCGCTTGAACCAAAAATCATCCGGAACAAGGCCTGAAGGCGTCGTTATACGCATTGTTGAACGGGGTATTCAAGAGGTTGTCGGTACATACACTGACAGCAAGCATTTCGGTTTCGTTATTGCAGATGACAAACGGATTCCGAATGACATTTTCATACCAAAGGAAGCTTCAAACGGGGCGGTAGATGGCCATAAAGTTGTCGTCAAGCTGACGAAATACCCTGAAGGCAGAATGAGCGCCGAAGGGGAAGTTGTTGACATTCTTGGGCATAAAAATGACCCCGGCATCGACATTCTTTCAATTATTTACAAGTATGGCCTGGCGCGGCAATTTCCTGAAGAAGCCATTGAGCAGGCAAATCGGACACCGGATGAAATTAGTGAAAACGATCTGAAAGGGCGGCGCGATCTGCGATTCGAAACGATCGTGACCATTGACGGTGAAGATGCGAAAGATTTGGATGACGCTGTCCATGTCAAGAAGCTTGACAACGGAAACTATTTGCTCGGTGTCCATATCGCGGACGTCTCTCATTATGTAACAGAAGGATCTCCGATTGATAAAGAAGCTTATGAACGCGGGACGAGTGTCTACCTTGTTGATCGTGTCATCCCGATGATTCCGCACCGGCTGTCAAATGGCATTTGCAGCTTGAATCCACAAGTAGACCGGCTGGCGATTTCATGCGAAATGGAAATTACGCCGGACGGCGCCGTTGTAAAACATGATATTTTTCCAAGTGTCATCAGAACGACAGAGCGGATGACGTATACGAACGTGCGGAAAATCTTGGAAAAAGAAGACGATGCTGTATTGAAAAAGTATGAACCGCTCGTGCCGTTTTTTGAAGAGATGGGAGAACTGGCGGAAATTCTGCGCAACAAACGAATGAAGCGAGGCGCGATTGACTTTGACTTCAATGAAGCAAAAGTTATTGTAGACGAAGACAGCAATCCGGTTGATGTCGTGATCCGTGAGCGCTCCGTTGCCGAACGGCTGATCGAAGAATTTATGCTTGCTGCAAACGAAACGATTGCCGAGCATTTTCATTGGCTGAATATCCCTTTTCTATACAGAATTCATGAAGAACCGAACGAGGAAAAGCTGGCTAAGTTCTTTGAATTCATTACGAACTTCGGCTATGTCGTCAAAGGAAGCGCAAATGACATCCACCCTAGAGCGCTTCAGCAATTGCTTGAAGAGGTGAAGGATGAACCGGAAGAAGCTGTCATTAGTACGGTCATGCTGCGTTCGATGAAGCAGGCGAAATACGATCCGAAGAGCCTTGGGCATTTCGGCCTTTCCACCGATTTTTATACACATTTTACATCGCCAATCCGCCGATATCCTGACTTGGTTGTACATCGCCTTATCCGAACGTACTTATTTGAAAATAAAATGGACGGGAACACACAAGAAAAATGGAATGAAAAGCTGCCGGAAATTGCACGGCATTCTTCCGAGCGCGAACGGCTTGCTGTCGATGCCGAACGCGAAACGGATGATTTGAAAAAAGCGCAGTATATGGAAGACAAAATCGGTCAGGAATTTGACGGGATTATTAGCGGCGTCACGAACTTTGGCATCTTTGTTGAGCTCCCGAATACAATTGAAGGGCTTGTCCACGTTAGTTATTTAACGGACGACTATTACCGCTATGATGAACGCCATTATGCAATGATTGGGGAGCGGACAGGCAACGTTTTTCGTATTGGTGATGAAATTAGTGTTCGAGTCTTAAATGTGAACGTTGAAGAGCATTCCATTGATTTCGAAGTCGTTGGCATGAAAAAAACCCGCAAATCTGCTGCGAAAGATCGGCCGAAAGTTATTCAAGGCGGACAGCGGAGGCCGAAGCCAAAGCCAAAGGGAAAGAAAAAAGAAAAGCCAAACGAAAAGCCTTTTTATCATAACGTCGCAAAAAAGAAAAAGAAGAAAAAACGTTGACGGGAAACCCTCTGTGCCGAAGGGTTTCCCTTGACTATCTTTGACCAATTCGGTATAATATGTAAACAGCGTTGATTGTGGGGAGGCGGAACTTATGACAAAAGGAGAAGGAAATGTCATTGCGCAAAATAAAAAAGCGCGGCACGATTATTTTATCGAAGAAACGTATGAAGCGGGCATTGTGCTTCAAGGTACAGAAATTAAGTCGATTCGCGCAAGGCGGGTGAACTTGAAAGATTCCTTCGCCAAAATTCAAAACGGTGAGATGGTGCTTTTAAATATGCATATCAGCCATTACGAACAAGGCAACCGTTACAACCACGATCCATTAAGAACGCGAAAACTGCTGTTGCACCGCAAAGAAATCGATAAGCTGATTGGCAAAACAAAAGAACAAGGCTACTCGATCATTCCGCTGAAAATTTACATTAAAAACGGTTTTGCAAAAGTGTTGCTCGGTGTTGGTAAGGGTAAGAAAAAATACGACAAGCGTGAAGACCTTAAACAAAAAGCTGCTAAACGCGAAATCGAAAGAGCCTTCAGGGAAAGGCAAAAAATGTAAACAGAAGCATACTTTTCATTTGGAATCAATGGAAAGCCATGTTATAATAAACGTTGCAACTCTAAATGTGGTTTGAGGTTTATATGTTTTTTCTAACATCCAACCTCTAACACTTCATCCATTTTTCATGGATGAAAAATTAGAAGCGAGAAGTTCGAGGAAGCGAAGTTCTGAGGAACGGAGCGTATGTTTGAAGGATACGCGAGTACCGCAAGAACGAAGCTGACGAAGAAATTCGACGCTTATCATTTTTCAGGGGGACGTTTAGGATTCGACAGGGGTAGGTCGAGCTTGTATTGCGAGCCGAGTTGGAGAACTCGTTAATAGCTCCAAAGCCAATAATAACTGGCAAAGAAAACAACAACCTCGCTTTAGCTGCGTAATAGCACTTTAGCGGTTCCTCCCTCCATCGCCCATGTGGTAGGGTAAGGGACTCACTCTTAGTGGGCTACGCCGGAGGCCGCCGTCTGAGGCCAAAGGAAGAGACCAATCAGACTAGCTGCTTGGAAGCCTGTCAGCAGGCTGAATAGCTAGCGAAATACGAATATGCTGACTACGCTCGTAGATATGCAAGTGGCGATGCCCTTGGACGTGGGTTCGATTAGGAAATAGTCGCCTTGTATGGCAACATACAAGTGAAAATCCGGCTTTATCGGTGAAACCTAACCTAAATTTAACAACGTTAAATTTAATACGGCAATACCGAGCGGTATGTGGAGCAATCCAACAGCCGTGTATCGACTTATAGGCTGCCAAATTTGGTAGTACTAGGATGCGAAATTCTGCTTTAGCAAATTTATAGTTCGCATAAGACGCCGGAGGACCTGAAATATTTCAGGTTCAAGATATAGTCAGTGCCATGACGAAAGCATGGAACAGCACGTCCCACCGTCTCCATATGTTTTTGAAACAGGCTAACGATAACGAAATCGTTAGCCTGTTTATATTGTAAAAAACTTGTTTTCGAACGCTTGCTTTTGTTTCAATAAATCAGCAGTGCATTTTCCATTTCTAGGTGTAACGAGATTATAATTTTCAAGAATCCATTTAGCTCGCTTCCTTTTTTGCTTTACTTTAAGAAATGGGAGTATCCCTATTCTTGGGAAGTAGATGATGTCCACAAGATGTACTAAAAGGCGGTTAACTACTCTGGTCAACCGCCTTTGTAAATATTTCTTTCATCATTTTAAATTATATTAAATGACCAAAGTATATGTTCTCTATTTTACTTCAAGGTCTCAACTAGTGCATCTAAACTATCCCAAGTTTGCGTAATGCCTTCCAGCAATCCCATGTCCAAAACAGCTTGAAGAGAATCTGCTGAATCAAATTCAGAACGGCTGACCAATTTAGTTTGACTGCCCAAATCGATGAATTCCATCGTAACCTCTGGAGAAGGCATGGACTCATTGATATTGCCTTCTGCATCCGAAAAATAATCGTTATAAACAATCTTTTCTGGCTCAATAATTTCTTTATAAATGGTTTTATTCCAAGATTCCATTCCATATTCTTCTTGATTCTTATCAACACATTTCATGCAGTAGTGCCATACGCCTCCCGGGCGAAAGTCCATGTTGCAAACAGGTAGTTCCCAACCGTCCGTACTCCACCAGCGCTTTAAGTGCTCTGGTTCTTTAAATAATTGAAATAGTTGATCACGTGGCATATCATAAATACGCTCTAAAACTAGAAATCTTTCATTCTCTAATCTTGAAACCATTTTGTTATTTGGCATGATTTTTCCTCCTCATTTTTCACTCGTCTATTTTTCTTTTGTTTTGCAATTCTTTTACATAATCGTCCAAGCTGTCGAGTCTCCTTTCCATATCCTTTTGAAAGGAAGTCGCCCAATATTCTAATGCCTGAAAAGGCTCAGGTCGCAGCTTGTAAAATCGACGATTAGCTTCTGGCTTCACTTCTACAATTCCATTGTTACTTAGCACCTTTAAATGCTTTGATGCATGCGGCTGGCTCAGTTCCAGCCGATTAGCAATTTCTCCGACGGTTAGAGGCCCATCGCGTAACAGTTCAACGATAGCCATCCGATTTGGTTCAGCTAACGCACCTAGCATTGATACATCCATGCCTAGAATTTTACCTGACATGTTTCTCACCTCATTAAATAAATATCTATTTTTATCATCGCATCCCCTTTCTGATAGCTGACATATTAATGTGACTTGAATATAACCTAATTATAATATAACCTAATTGGAATATACCTGTAAAGTTATATTATAGATTAAAATCATTTTATAAGTAAGAAATTACCAATCTACGGTCAAGCTGATGGAATCTAGTTTCACTTGTCGCCGCAATTCTTCCTCATCTTTCGTTTGTTTTGAGAGATGGGTAAGGCTATCAATATCTTGGATCTGAGAGATAACCAGTGGCTCAAAGAACTTTCAATTATCAATTAGTTCATTATATAATGAGGTGGAAATATGAACGAAGGGATGAACTTTTCTATGTTATGGATTGTTACACAAGATAAACAAAGTTTGATAAATGTAAAAGAAGTTACTGTAAACGGGAAAAAAATAGAAGGTGTTATCGGCAGTGCATCTTTAGATCACTGGGGTAAGATTTTGGGGAAGTACGAATCAAATGAAAGAGCATTAGAAATTCTTAATGAAATATTTACGAAAATTGAAGAAACCAGTGGTATTTCTGTGACATTCACTATGCCTAATGAATGAAAATGTTCAATGAAGATACACTATCTGATTAAAAAAAATTGCTAATAAAAAACTTTAAATCGCATATGATTCATATGATTTAAGAAGATAACGTTCTATAAACTCAGCTAATCCATCATTTTCGTGATGTCCTGTAACAAAATCAGCCGCTGCTTTAACCTTTTCGCTAGCGTTTCCCATGGCTACACCAATGCCGACATGACGAAGCATCTCTATATCATTGGGCCCGTCTCCAATGGCTACAGCTTCATTTGGACTAATTCGAAATTCGGTGAGTAAGCTTTTTATAGCGGACCATTTGGAAATATTCGGAGCAACCATCTCAAACCCGTCATTCCAATCGATGACTTCAGCTTCCTTTTTAAACAAAGCGGATAATACAGAACTTGGTACACCTGTTCGAACACTATATTTAAGAACATCTTGATAATTTGCCTGTCTTAAATCTCCAATATACCGTGGTGGAATTTGCCCAACTTTTGTCCAATAATCGATTTCTTCATTTGTTTCCTTACAATAAAGCCCATTTGCTGTATGGATAATAACATTACATGGACTTTCAGCCGTCAGATGGTGAAATCGTTCTTCGTTCAATCGGACGGTGTTCATTTGCATCACTCTTCCTGTCTCTGCATCGTGAATAGCAGCGCCATTCAAACAGATCATTGGAGTTCGTAATCCAATTTCTTTATGGTAGGGAACGGTTACTTCATAGTGTCGACCAGTGGCTAGAAAAACCTTGACTCCCTGATGAATGAGCCTATAAATGGCTTCCATATTTCGGCGGGAAATGTAGTTTGAAGTTCTTAGTAATGTACAATCCATATCAATAAATATTGCACGCACATTCATTTATACTGCCTCCTCATTCGTTGCTAAACCAATCATATCATCTGAATATTAAAGCTTAGTAAACTCAGTGTATAGATTGAGTAAAGTCTCTTAAAATCTTCATTGATTTCGTAAAACGTTGGCCGACCATTACTGTTATTCAATCAGATAGAATTTTTATAGAAACCTATCCATTTTTATGATTCGAAGTGGATAGGTTTTTTAATATATGAAATTATATATTCAACTCGGCGCTTCCATGCAACCAAGTAGCAGGCTGTATTTTCATGGCTCTTCGGATTTTATGGTGGGATTCTACTTCTTTTCATTATCGAGTCATTCCACAGGGTTTATTTAAAAAACAAGTGTTTAACTTAATATATTATTGATTGCAAAGTTCATTTAAGTGGTGAGTAATAATTTGTTCCGTTTTTTCAATTGTGAATATATCCGGTCTTAATAGAGCATGTATGGATAAACCTTCAATGACTGCCGTAAGCCGTAATTTTTCTATTTCAATATTTATGTCTTTATTTACATAGCCTGCTTTTATTAATATTTCAAGCAGTGCTTCCATTAAAATATATTCTCCTTCAGTTAGTTCATCTTTTTTCGTATTTAAAGCTGCACTTGTAAGTGAGCGAATGGCAAAAACCAGCCATACGCCAGTTTCAGTTTGTTTCTCCCGATCCACAGGAACTAATTCCAACAGCGTTTCCTGTACCGCAATAAGAGGGTTTTTTGACCATGATTTATTCTCCGACCGTTCTTTCCCTCGAGCAAGAAAATATTCCATGATAAATAATAGTAATTCATCTTGGGTTGAGAAATAATGTCTTAATGCTCCGGTAGACATTCCAGCCTCAGACGCAATTCTTCGGATAGATGCTTTTTCAATGCCTTCCGTTTCAATAATTCTCCAAGCTGTTTCAGCGATAATTTTCCTTTTGTGATCATGATCAACAATTTTCGGCATTCAAATCACCTCTTGCTTTTATTTAGCACGCTGTGTTATTATCATTTTATCACAGTGTGCTAAATAAATAAATAAGGGGTGGATGTTTAGGTGCTTGAAATCATTGAATCATTAATTCCCACCAACATAGATTTCACAACAGCACTCCTCATTATTATGCTCTGTGCTTTCATTGATATCTTAAGCCCCGGAGTATTGGCGATCACAGCTTATATCCTACTAATACAAAAAGAAAAATTGAAATCGCGTTTGATTGTGTTTTTATTATCGACACAACTTTGCTATTTTATCATGGGAATCTTGGTTTACCTAGGAGTTGGGCCGATTCTTGGTTTTATAGAAAGTATGGCCAAGAATCAAATTTCAAGTTGGTTTTATACGATATTTGGTGCCGCCCTTGTACTGATTAGCTTTTATAAGCCTAAGAAAGGAATGGAATCACGATTTATGGAATGGTTACCAAATCAAGTATCTTTAAGGGCGATGATGATACTCGGTATCATTGTGTTTACGATCGAGTTTGCTACTGCTTTACCGTATTTTTACTCGATCTTATTAATGGATGGTTTAGCGTTTAATACGGGGTTGTCCATAAGTATTTTACTTGGCTATAACGTAATTATGGTACTTCCTTCAATCTTACTATTGATCATTTATATACTATTTAGAAGTTGGATACAGAACAAGCTTGAAAAACTAAGAAAAAAATTAGTAAAAGCTCCATTGTCTTCTGTATTAGTGGCAGTTGCAGTTGTTGGGGCGGTTTTATTCAATATTGGCATTAGGGGAATTTTATAGTGATTTCAGCAGTTAATTTTTTGAAAGGGGATGTAGTGTTATGAAAGAGATTGCAAGCGGTGTAAGTCTACTTCTATTCATTCAAGGAATTGGGGGCATCATAAACCGATTAACAAATGGA
Source organism: Pueribacillus theae (assembly GCF_003097615.1). NCBI lineage: Bacteria > Bacillati > Bacillota > Bacilli > Caryophanales > Bacillaceae > Pueribacillus > Pueribacillus theae. The sequence continues at coordinate 11,305 of NZ_QCZG01000007.1, read as the reverse complement.
GGACCAAGTTGGTTTCTGGTAAATTACATCGAAGTTTTGCAAGGGTATGAAATTATAGCCAGTATCGTTTTAGTTATATTGGGAGCAATTATTGGTGTAGGTGCTCTCAAAATAAAAGGTAAAGATGACTAACCTATTATCTCTTCAAGACCTCACAGTTATTTAACCACCACAAGAAAATGAAAGCGACATGTTGTTTAAAGTGGAAGCAATCAACCCATCAGAACGTTGTCTTGAATGTGGTTTTGACAAGTTATATAAGCACAGCTCACGAAAGCAATTGATTATGAATTTGCCCATTCGTTTAAAGCGAGTGGGCTGACAATTGAACCGTATTATTAGGCAAGTTGAACGAATAGATAGAGGTTACTCTTTTGAAGCGTTACGAGCCAAAATACTGTTTAATGAGAACCTCCATAAGAAACGCAAGCCAAGATTTAATTCAAGTGTTTTCAGAAAGGCCATATTATTCGACACTTTCCATTGGCATGAAGTAACAGGCCACGTCATAACGGGTAACTGTGGTGTCGATTTTTCCACACTAATTAAGAATTGGAAAAGGGTGACTTGAAAGCCCTTTTCCACCATAAAATCCGAATACCCGTTTTCATTTTTCCTTGTATGCTTTCTGTAACTCCACAAGATCGAGTTTCTTCATTTTAAGAGTTGCCTTATTAACACGCGTAATTTGTTCTGGTGTACTACTCGTCATTATCTCGTCCATTTCTCTCGGCACAATCTGCCAGGATGCTCCATACTTATCTTTCAACCAGCCGCATTGCTCGGCTTCAGGAACCGCAGTCAGCTTATCCCAATAGTCATCAATCTCTTCTTGTGTGTCACAATATACCATAAATGAGATGGCCTCGTTGAAACTGAATGTATGATCTCTCGCGCTGTCCATTGCGGCAAACCACTGATTCTCAAGCATGAAATCAGAAAACATGATCGTTCCTTCTTTGTCAGGTTCCATGCCTTGAGGGTAGCGGGCAATTAGTCCCTGTTTTGAGTTCTTAAATACGGATAAATAAAAATTAATCGCCTCTTCCGCTTTGCCGCATGTATCACCGACAAACATTAGCGAGGGCACAATCGTAGGCCGCTCTTCACCCTCTGGATTGGTAAGGATTAGTTGCCACGACAAACCATACTTATCTTGAATCCAACCATACTTCTCACTAAACGGATACTTATCAAGTGGCATTAACACTGTGCCACCTTCGGACAATTTATTCCAAACCTCATTTATTTTTTCACTCGCGTCTTTTTCTCGCGGTGGGTCAAAATTCACGATAAAAGACACCGACGGATTGAATTTGAAAAAAGGCCCTGCACTGATTGCCATGAACTTCTGTCCCCACAACTCAAAAGAGACTAAATCGGCTTCGCCTGATGGTGTGTCATGGAGTGCTGTTACATTCGTAATTCTTGAGTCCGGGAAAATGGAAGCATAAAACGCTGCTGCTTCATTCGCCTCCTTGTCATACCATAAATGCGGAACGATATTTTGATTTATTCTCGTCATAGTCATTCCTCCTTTTTTGTTTATTTTACCATTTTGATTCCGTTTTGATTTCTTATAAATTGCTAATTGAAGGATTCATCCTTTTTAGTCCAGTAACACAAGCTCTTATTTTCCTTTCTGACCGCTTTTTAAAATTGTTAAATTTGAAATTTTATTGCCAGTGATTGAACATCGGTAATAATATATTCATAAATGATAATTATTTATTGATATTCGATAAATAAGGTGTTAAAATACTGATTATATAAATAAGCGAGGTGTTTTTTATGAAACGAGGATCAACGCTCTTTTTAAAGATAGTCGTTATTCTTATTGGCATTCCCATTCTTGCTTTGTGCATATTTGTGGTGCCTAAAATAGCGAATTATGCAGCTGAATTGTACCCAGAGTTCGCTTATATAAAATATCTCGTTTTAATCGTCATGTATGCAGCGGCGATCCCTTTTTACTTTGCTCTGCATCAGGCTTTAAGACTTTTAAGCTATATTGACAAGAACATCGCTTTCTCGGAATTATCTGTAAGAGCTTTAAAGAATATAAAATACTGTGCAACCACAATCAGTATCGTGTATGTGGCAGGCATGCCACTCTTTTATCTCATGGCGGAGATGGACGATGCTCCAGGTATCATCGTACTTGGATTGATCATTATTTTTGCATCAATGGTGATCGCAGTCTTTGCCGCTGTTCTTCAAAAGCTATTAAAAAATGCCATAGATATAAAATCAGAAAATGATTTAACGATCTGAGGTGCATGGCATGGCGATTATAATCAATATTGACGTGATGTTGGCGAAAAGGAAAATGAGCGTCACAGAACTTTCGGAGAAGGTTGGAATCACAATGGCTAACCTTTCGATACTGAAAAATGGCAAGGCAAAAGCCATTAGGTTCTCAACCTTAGAGGCGATTTGCAAGGCTTTAGAATGTCAGCCCGGAGATATTTTAGAATACAAAGATGATGAAGACACTCAAGAATCAAATTCTTAAAAGAGGGGTTACTCATGAATGTAACGATCCAAAGCAATGCTCAGAAAAAGTCTTTGAAGATAAAAAGCATGAGAGCAATAAAACAACTCGTCCGTTTTGGTTGGGAGCAGGCTCTGTCATGTTTGTTTCCTGTCGTTATTTTTGCTACTTTGGCTTTTACCCAAATCATACCACTCCCGTTCCTGCCACGGTATGATTGGATCCTCATCATCTGCCTTCTGATGCAGTGGTGGATGGTGCGTTCAGGGCTTGAAACACGGGATGAACTAAAGGTGATCACATTGTTCCACCTTATTGGGCTTGCGCTTGAAATTTTCAAGGTGCACATGGGATCTTGGGCTTATCCAGAGGAAGGCTTTGTCAAAATTTTTGGCGTGCCATTGTATAGCGGATTCATGTACGCAAGTGTGGCGAGTTATCTTTGCCAGGCGTGGCGGAGGCTTAAGATTGAACTGGTTAAGTGGCCGCCATTTTGGGTCGTTGTGCCTCTGGCAGCTGCGATTTATTTGAACTTTTTTATTCACCATTATTGGATTGACGTTCGCTGGTGGCTAGCTGCACTTGTCATTATCGTTTTTTGGCAATCGTGGGTTACATACGAGGTTGGTGGAACGCGTTACCGTATGCCGCTCGCACTTTCTTTTGTGCTTATCGGATTTTTTATATGGGTAGCCGAAAATATTGCAACCTTCTTTGGCGCATGGAAATATCCGAACCAAACCGACGCATGGAGTCTCGTTCATTTAGGAAAAGTGAGCTCATGGCTTTTATTGGTGATTGTTAGCTTTCTTATCGTAGCAACGTTAAAGTTGGTTAAGAGAAAAATTCCAATGGGATAGATACTAGTCGATTTTTATAACTTTTAATCGATGATTCTCGTCATAATGAGAATGTGTCTCCAAATCGATGTCTGCTCTTGTAAATTTTAAAATGTTGTGATAATTTTTAAGTGTTGGGATGGCATCCCTAGTGGAGCTCATACCTAAATCCATTTTATTTTCTTTTTGCTTCACCAATATCTATGCTCTGATTCCGAAATGAACAGAGACTAAGGAGGATTCACATGGCAAGAAATATGGACTATCTACATTGGAAGAAACGGAACGCTCAAAGGATTACTATGTTAACGTGTTATGACTATCCCACCGCCGTATTGCAAGACGAAGCAGGATTGGATGTCATTTTTGTCGGAGATTCATTGGGAACAAACGAATTAGGATATGAACGTGAAATTTCTGTCACGCTTGGCGACATAATCCATCACTTGAAAGCAGTTCGACGGGGAGTCAAGGAAGCATATTTACTCGCGGATATGCCGTATAAAACATATGAGAATCCAGAAATGGCATTGGCTACTGCGAAGGAGCTAATTCTTAGCGGAGCAGACGGTGTAAAATTAGAAGGAATACAAGTTGAAATCATATCACATTTATATAAAAATGGCATTGAGGTTTGGGGACACCTTGGTTATAATCCTCAGCTGCATGAAAAGGCGGCTGTACAAGGAAAAACATTTGATTCCGCCAAAATTCTCTTGGAAAGCGCAATCTCTTTACAAGATGCTGGTGCAAGTATGATGGTACTAGAACTTGTACCAGAAGAACTCGGAAAAATGATTACAGAAAAGCTAAGAATCCCCACGATTGGGATTGGCGCAGGAAGATTTACGGATGGACAAGTTCTTATCGTTCAAGATATGTTAGGGGTTAATCCATTTGACCTTCGCCATTCGAAGAGATACTCTGATGTAGGTCAGATAATGCTTAAAGCATTCCAAACGTATGCAAATGAAGTCGAAAATGGTGCGTTTCCACAACGGACGAACGTTCGAAACATGAAAGATGAGGAACGAGAACAATTATTAAGTTGGTACTCATAAACAGAATTAAGCGAGAGTTTGGTTTCAAGTAAACATTAAATATGTAAAATCCATTTTGCTAAGACTTCTTTCAAAATGGATTTTTTATTTGCTATTAAAAGCAAGATTTTTTCTAAATGTGAAATGAAGGTGCGGCGGATATGAAAAAAATTATGGTGATGGGCGTTTCACCTTGTCTATGAAAATCTAAACGAAAAATTGGGGGAAGCTTTAAATATCAAGATGTATCATCTCGATACTTTCTTCTGGAAACCTCGATGGAAGGAAGCGACGATCGACGAATTTCCAGCCGCCCAAAGGAAAATTATTAATGATCATGATCAGTGGATTATTGAAGGCAATTATAGTAATACTTATGAAATCAGGACTGAATATGCGGATACAATTTTTTATTTTAACTGTCGGCGGAAAGACGATGCGAGAGCATTTAAAAGTTATCAATCATCGCGATGCAATTACGTGTGTAGAGGAAAGTGTTCAAAAAAGAGAACCACTAACAGAATGGCAAATAAAAAACATTCACACAATCGTTTAAAAGGAATAGAAGATGATTATGCAGGTAAGTATCGAAACCAACAAGTGTTGATTTTTATTGCCGGAGCAAAGCATTACACCTCCAGCATCTTATTTAATTAAGGAACAAATGGAAAAGTTGATGAAGTGGTAGGATAACGAGGCAAAAAACTTGCATCCAGTGGAGCGAGGAGCGATTTGCATGCTCTATTCGTTGGTATCCATCCATTTATTGATGAGAACGGGCGTACATCCCTTCTTCTTTTTGATTTTGAATTGATGAAAGCGGGTTTTCCTGCAGTTGTTATTAAAGTAGAAAATTGGCTTTTTTAATCTGCTATTACAACTTTATCAGATGGAACATGAACAAGAACAAATGGAGTGGGCGAAAGAATACCTTTCAGATGACTTCGCTACTCAATTTTTTTCCCATCCAAAAGAACAGCGGCGGCAGATGGATGTGGAAATGTTAGACCTGTTAAAACTGTTTAATCAGTCTTTATTCTGAAGTGATAAAATTTGTTGTTTTGAAAGAAATTGCGAAGCCTAGTCCTTTTAGACAGGACGAAATGTTTTTAATGAATGTAAAAAAAGTATTGTTTTTTTAAATGAATTAATATATTCTGAATATACATTTATGAGTGAGCAATCAGTCAGTGATGGCATCTCGGTAAAAACCCGTTCTTGTATCGGTACACTAAATTATTGGAGGGATTAAGATGTTAAACAACAATGTCGTTCTCTGCACTGAAGAAAATGGTATCGCAAGAATTACATTAAACAGACCGGAAGCGCTAAATGCGTTAAACCGAGATGTTCTTGAACAGCTTTCGTCCATCTTGGACAGGATTAAAACTGATTCAAGTGTAAAGGCAGCAATAATTATCGGTGCTGGAGAAAGGGCATTCTCCGCAGGCGCGGACATTCAGTTTCTCAATAAAGCCACTCCGCTAGAAGTACGGGATTTAGCTCAGTTGGCTGTTACGGTTACGAATAAAATCGAATCGTTGGGGAAGGTAGTTGTCGCTGCTATCAATGGCCTCGCACTAGGAGGCGGACTTGAGTTAGCTGAATCCTGTACGCTCCGTATTTGTGTGAATTATGCTAGATTAGGGCATCCTGAAGTCCGTATTGGAGCTGTTGCAGGCTTTGGGGGAACTACGAGATTTCCTAGACTTATAGGCAAGGGGCGTGCTGCAGAACTGTTGCTTACCGGAAACGCTATAGGCGCAGACGAAGCTTATAGAATAGGATTGGTTAATAGGATTGTTGAGCCAGATAAGTTATTATCAGAAGCAGAAACTCTTATCCAAGAAATTCTGTCTCAGGCCCCTATCGCAGTAAAAATGACTTGGGAGGCAATTCATCGGGGGGAGAATCTAACTTTAGAAGAGTCCGCGCTTCTCGGTGCAGATTATTTCGGTTTGGCAGCGTCCACAGAGGACTTCAGAGAAGGGACGAAATCATTTTTAGAAAAGACCCAACCATCATTTAAAGGAAGATGAACAATAAACTATTAAACTTATAATATGAATGGAAGCGGATAGTGAAAGAAAGCTCAGGAGAATACTTTTCAGCGTAGAAAATATATACAGAATAGGGGTCAAAGTATGCACTTTTTCATGAAGGGAGAAAGAACATGTATAAATTAATAAATGACAATCTGTATGAGACGAGAAATAATCTTGTAAACGAGATTAATTTATTAAGCGATGCCCAATTTAATAGTAAGCCTGATATAAATCAGTGGAGTATAGCACAAGTCTGCCACCACTTAGTTTTAGTGGAGGAGGCATCTATAAAGGCGATTGCATGGGGATTAAAAGAGGTTGATGGTACTCAAAAAGAACGTAAAAAAATTCATCTTACATTATTGGATAGAACGAAAAAGATTAAAGCCCCAAAAATCGTTGAACCAGATGTAGAACCATTTGAAGTTCAGCAAATAATCGAGTTGTTAGACGATTCGAGAAAAAAATTGATGACTTTTCTAAGTACGATAGAAGATAAATCCATATTGGCGAAAAAATCAATGAAGCATCCTGCATTAGGTGAATTACCTCTTGATCAATGGATTGAACAGATATATTTGCATGAACAGCGGCACATAGAACAAATAAAAGAGATAAAATTACTTTTAGATGCAAGGCAATGACGTGGCGTATTCCAAAGTTGGTTCAGTAGAAATTTTTTCAATACTCGTCTTCATTGTGTTTTAATTATTCACCAGAAGGTGCTCCACACTTTGGAAATTTTGGATTGCTCAAATCCTATTATACCAAAGGTTGGAGCACTTTTTATTGGGATTTTTAATCATGTCTTTCGAAATTTAGGATTATTATAGAACAAAAATACTACCTTAACTATTTTTGGATTGCAAATTTTGTCATGAAAAAGATAGGAGGTGAAAGTAAATGAATTGTAAGAATTGTGAGGGGAGTTCATTTGTTCAAGCAACGGATTATATTAATCTTCGTCCTTTAGATAAAAAAATAGCTATTGGTTCAGAGAAGGTTTATACCGTTTGTTTGGAGTGCGGGGAAGTGGTTTCGATAAAAATTAAAAATCCTGAAAAATTAAAATAAATTATATAGGTAAAAAAATAACCAGTTCAAGCTGTATGCTCAACTGGTTTTTTATAATTCAATGGATAGCAAATGCGCCTATTGATATCAATGAGAAATTGTGATACATTAGTACAGAAACACAAAAAATAAAAAACACCGCACAAATACCCTATTTTAATTCTATACCAAAATCTTCTTGATGTCAACTCTAATTTTTTTCAAAAAGGGAGTGCTCGATATGAACAATGAACTTCGGCAGGAACAAAAACGTTTGGATAGTGTAATGGATACAATGATGGAGCTAATTGGAAGGCTGGAAAGCGAAACTGGACGGCGCCGAAAAGAAGTGGCTAATATTCGTAAGCACTTTTGGGATGACGTCAAGGTGAACACAGATACTTTTGACGATTATCTTGAGACGATCATTGGCTTGAGGCAACAAGCGCAAGCCTTAAGCGTAACAGAAAGCACCCATAGGCATGCTACCGATCGCTTATCTGTACTGCGGCGTATGTGTAAAGTACCTTATTTTGGCCGGATCAACTTCACTGAAGAAGGAGATTCAACAGCAGAAAGAATTTATATCGGCATGTCGACGCTAATGGATACAAGCGGTGAGAATTTCCTAATCTACGACTGGCGGGCACCAATCTCGAGTGTTTACTATGATTACCCGCCCGGCCCGGCCGAATACACTACGCCTGGAGGGGTGATTCGTGGCAATCTGGAGGAAAAGTGGCAATATATCATTCGCGATGGCGTGATTGAATCGATGTTCGATACTCGTCTCACCATTGGAGATGAGATTTTACAGCAGGCACTGGGCAAAGGTACAGACAAACATATGCACAGCATAGTCGCTACCATTCAACAGGAGCAAAACCGGATCATTCGCCACGATCACGGCAGGCTGCTCATTGTTCAAGGGGCTGCTGGCAGTGGCAAAACATCGGCAGCCTTGCAGCGGATTGCTTACTTGCTCTACAAGTATCGAAATTGGCTTAAAGCCGAACACATCATCTTATTTTCGCCGAATGCATTATTTAACAATTACGTATCCAGAGTATTACCGGAGCTCGGAGAAGAGAATATGCAGCAGGTCACATTTCAAGAATATTTGGATCATCGGTTGAGCAACACTTTTCAAGTTGAAGATCCTTACGAGCAATTAGAATTTATGTTAACTGCAATGGATGATTCTTCATACGAGACGAGAGCTGCGAGTATCCGCTTCAAGGCATCTGCCCGTTTTTTTGAGACAATGAAAACATATAGGCAGTCGCTGGAGTTATCTGGCATGATCTTCAAAGATATTAAGTTTAGAGGAAAACCGATCGTCTCCGCCAAACAAATCTCGGAAAGATTTTATCGCACCGATACCTCGCTACGCTTTCATAACAGACTGGAGAAGTTGACAGAGTGGCTCATCGAGCAAATTGATGAAATCGAAAAACTTGAAATGACAAAACCATGGGTACAGGAAGAAATCGAGTTGCTCAGCAATGAAGAATATCAAAAGGCATTTACCTACTTGCAACAAAAACGCGGCTTTACTGAAGACTCCTTTGACGATTATGAAAGAGAGCGCAAAGTACTTGGGCGTTTGATTGTTCGCAAGAAGCTGAAACCGCTGCGCAAATGGATCGAAACGCTTCGTTTCGTAGACTTTACAGGAATTTACAAGCAGCTTTTCGATGATCCGACGCATATCAACCGCTGGATTGCCGGAGAAGCACCTGAAGAGTGGGGGGCTATTTGCCGGCTGACAATGAAAATGTTGCAAGAAGGAAAACTGTTTTACGAAGATGCGACCCCATTTTTACTTTTAAAAGAACTGATTCAAGGGTTTCAAACAAATTCCTCAATCAAGCATGTACTTGTGGACGAGGCGCAAGACTATTCACCGTTTCAGTTCGAATTTTTGAAACGTTTGTTTCCTTTAGCAAAGATGACAGTATTTGGAGACTTTAACCAGGCGATATTTGCCCATGCGAGTGAAGTCATCGATTTCCATACGCTTTCGGGCTTATACGGACCGGATGAAACTGATGCGATTAACTTAACCCGTAGTTACAGAGCGACAAAGCCAATCGTGGAATTTACCCGCAGAATTGTGCCCGGCGGGGAACGAATCATTGCCTTTGAACGTGACGGAGAAAGACCGTCACTGACAAAATTATCCAATCATGCCGAACTACATCGCTGCATTGCTTCCAAAGTCGTGGATTTGCGGAAACGGCAATATAATACGATCGCGATTATATGCAAATCCGCTGCCGAAAGCATCGGTGCATACGAAGCCTTGAGCCATATTGAAGACATCAAGCTCGTAAAAAGCAGCTCGATTGAATATGAACAAGGCATTGTCGTCATACCGGCGTATTTAGCCAAAGGGATTGAATTCGACGCTGTCATCATTTACGACGCATCTGTGCAAGTATACGGTGATGAGAGCTTGCGCAAGTTGTTTTACACCGCCTGCACAAGGGCTATGCATTACTTGCAGCTATATAGTGTAGGTGAACCAAGTTCTTTTTGTGAGATGTAACCCCGGGGATTAATACACTTTAACCCGAAGAATCAAAGGAGCTCAGCAGTGCGGCTAATGCTTTAATGTCTAAAATCATTCATTAATGATTGTTGGGATTAAATTTTATACTTGAATCTCCAGTAGCGTCACCTTTTATGATGAGCTTATTTACTCAATAAAAGGCAACAAAAAAATAATTTATGCTATTGGAGGCTCGCTACTATGAAAAAAGAAAGTTTGTTAATTAGGGGACTGGCAAGTTTAATGCACCTTTTCTTGTTATTGCTAACTTTTGTTTTACCTATATTCGTATACTTGGTGACAAAGGATAGAAATAAATACTTTGCTGATCATGCAAAAGAAGGGATGAATCTCCATTTTACTTTTTTCCCAGTCTCGGTCTTTCCTTAAAAGATATTAAAAACTTGCTTCAAAAAAGTACCGTTGAAGGTTCGATTATATTGCAAGCTTTAAACTATCAAAAACAGTTGCTTGAAGCAAAAAAACATAAAATTATTAATATATTATCTGATTTAAACCATCTTATTGAAATGATAGAAGGTGAGGAAATCATCAATATCGATATATTTTGTGCTATGCTTCAAAAGTTAATGTTTGAAGAAGATACAGAAAGATGGTTCAAAGAGCATTTTTCTAAAGATATAATCGATGAATTATTTAATATAAATAAATCCGAAGAAATCGATTTAGATAAAAAATGGACGAAAGCTTTATTTGAAATCAAACATTTAACGATTACTGGAGCTATACCATCTTCTAAAGAATCACAAGAAACAATCGAATCACTGTTACTGCTTATGAATGAAACTTTGAAAGGGAATTTGGATCTGGTTGCAGAAAAGCTACCGTCTTCAGAAACATTTTCTTTTCCCAATCCTTTTACGGAAAAGGAGCAGGAATTTTTAAAAGAAGCCATGAAGATTTACCAAAATAATCATTCATCTTGATTGGATTAATATGTGAAGTATTGTAAGAGGTCAGTATTTAATCTTTTGGCCAAAAACAAAAGTAAAGTTACTTATTTATCATATTTAGGCGAGAAGACTCCATCCTCAGCGAAGCAGGGTGGAGATCAATCGCCTTCGGACAAGGGATAGCCCTCAACTATCTCAATTATCTAACTAGTATTTTTCAAATAATCAAGATACTTTCACATGAATGTATGCTATAATAGAAACAAACGTTCCTGTGAAAAGGGATGAGTGTCATGCTAGTTAATAAAGCATATAAATTTCGCATCTATCCGAATAAAGAACAGGAAATTCTGATTGCCAAAACGA
>NZ_QCZG01000006.1 GCF_003097615.1 Pueribacillus theae | reverse complement strand
CTTATTTACACAACTTTTTCCGCACCGTCTCCTTTCCTATTCAACGATTAGTGTTGCTGTCATGTCGCTGTGGCCTGTGCCACATATAATGCTGCAGAAGATTTTATATTCCCCAGGTTCAAGCGTCGTATGATAAGAACCGTCACCTTCAATGCTTACGTCAGTTCCTTCAATAATGATTCCATGAAACCCCTCTTTATTTTTCAAATGGATGGTCACGTCACCAGCCGGAACTTTGTATGTTTCTTGGTCAAACGTCCAATAACTTGCTTCTAACGTAACTGTTTCACCAGGGGGGCTTGCGTGGCTCTTGTTGACACTTGGATCATCAATGGATTCAAATTTTTCTTTGTCTGTGCATGCCACTAATAAAAAAATAAAAGCTAAACAAAGTGACATTTGCAGATTTTTAATCACAAGGTACGCCTCCCTTGAAATTCTTGACAAATGCTATTTTAAATCAAAAGGAGGGGTAGGTTATCGCCGAAAAATCACGGAACTGTGACTTTCACTGAAATGTCACAGTTTCACGAATCGGTTCGTGACTCGGAACTTAAATCTTAGGCATGCACCTTCTAATTTTTTAATCGGCTTTATGATTTTTGGGGCCCATCATTTGACGCGCCTTAACAACTGCCGCTAAGTCATCTTGAACAGCTTTTTTCGATAGTTTTACACCAGACATATAAGCTGCGCGGGCAATAATATGCCCGCCGATCGGAGCAGTAATAAAAAGAAATGCGATTCCCAATAACAGTCTTGAATTAAAATGGCCTTCGATGAGCCAAAAATAAAGGAACGTTGCCAATAAAAGATTTAAGACGCCCAGCGTTGCGCTTTTTGAAGCGGCATGAATCCTTGAATACACATTCGGAAAGCGTATCACACCGATCGCAGCAACAACGGTAAAAACAATTCCAATCGCAAGGAAAATAGTAATCATCACATTAATGATTGTTGTCGTCACGTTCAAAAATCTCCCCTCTCTCTATAAATTTAGAAAAAGCAACCGTTCCAATGAAAGATAAGATTCCTAAAAGAAGGATAATTTCAAGGAAAAACTGCGTTTTCATTACAACGGATAACAGGGCAATGATTGAAATTAAAGCGACACCCAACGCATCCAGCGCTACAACCCGGTCAGGTATCGTCGGCCCTTTAATGACTCTGTAAACAAACCCAACCATTGCTGCTGCTACTGCAATGAGAGCCCCCCAAAAAACATAGATCATGGTCTACTCACCTCAATAATCGCTTTCTCAAACGTCGTTTTAATCGAATGAATTGCTTCGTCTATATCACTGACATCAAGCGCGTGGATATATAACGTTTTTTGGTCGTGGGAAACGTCGATAACAAGCGTGCCAGGCGTCAGTGTAATCAAGCTGGAAAGCAGGGTAATCTCCCAGTCCTCTTTTAAATCCGTTTCTAAAGCAAAAATCGCTGGTTTAATTGTTAAGCGCGGACGGAGAACAAGCATAAGTACTTGAATGTTAGACAGCAATAATTCGCGCTGGAAAATGAAAAATAAAACAATGACTGCCCAAACACGTTCAAGATAAAAGCGTTCTTTAAAAAATCTTCGCATCATGAAAAGAAGGCCAAGGCCTAAAAGGTAGCCTATAATCAATGCGGTAAGTGAATAATTAACGGTCAAAAACATCCAGAGAAGCGCCAGAAAAAAGTTTAACAAGATTTGCTTAGGCAATGTCATCTACTCCTTTAACACCGCATCAATGTAGATGGATGGATTTTGAAGCACGTTCGCTGCATCGGAAACAAAAGGATAAAGCCATTCCGTTCCAATTCCGTACAAAATGGATAACCCTACAAGAACAATAGAAGGGATAAACATTTGCCGGTATGTTGAGCGCGGAATCTCATTGACTTTTACCGGCTCACCCCAGAATGCATAAATAAAAATCCGCATCACTGATAAAAGAACGAGAAGGCTCGTTACGAGGATAATGATGCTGCCCCATACATGATCATTTTCAAATCCTCCTTTAACGATGAGCAATTTGCCAGCAAATCCGCTTAATGGGGGAATGCCCGCTAGTCCAAATGCGGCGATTAAATAGAACCAGCCAAGGGCAGGCTTTGTTTTCATAAGGCCGCCCATTTTTCTTAAGTCTGTTGTTCCGAACAAAATGGCAATTAACCCAATCATAAAAAACAACGCCGCTTTAATGATCATGTCATGAAAGATGTAATACAGAGCCCCTTGCAGGCCGGATTCGTTTAACTGTGAAGCCCCAAATAAAATGACGCCAACCGCAATGATAACGTTGTAAATAATAATTTTTTTTACGTCAAAATAAGCAAGTGCCCCAATGCATCCGGCTAAAATCGTTGCAATCGACAGAAATGCAAGCAATTCATGGGTAAAGCCGATATCCATCGTAAAGAAAAGGGTGTATGTACGCATAATCGCGTAAACCCCTACTTTTGTTAACAGCGCGCCAAACAAAGCAAGAATTGCCGTCGGGGGAGCGGAATAAGAACTCGGCAGCCAAAAATAAAGCGGAAAGATGGCCCCTTTTAAACCGAATACGACTAAAAATAAGACAGCGACTGTCGTCAAAATCCCAACGTATTCAATTTGTGGAATTCTTACAGCCAAATCAGCCATGTTCAGTGTTCCTGTAATGGAATAAAGATAGGCGACAGCAATAACAAAAAATGCTGATGAAATGACGTTAACTAAAATGTATTTTATTGATTCCCTTAGTTGGACTTTCTCTCCTCCGATGACGATAAGGAGGTAGGAAGCCATAAGAAGCACTTCAAAGAAGACGAACAAGTTAAATAAATCCCCTGTTGTAAAAGAACCATTGACACCTGTCAGCAGAAAAAGGACACCTGAGTAATAATAAAATTTTTCCCTCGGTACTCCAATGGTTGGAAAACTGTAAAGCACAACAAATAATGTAACAACAGTTGTCGTTAACACGAGAAGTACGGACAGCAAATCAGATACCATCGTTATCCCGAATGGCGCTTGCCAATCTCCTAGAGTCATACTAAGCACCCCTTCATGATAGACGCGCACAAGCAGCCAAATGGTGCCGAGAATCGTCACAGTTAAGGCAACAATGGTTAAGGCCCTTTGGAGCTTCACCTTTTTAGGGATAAACATTAAAATAGCAGCGAACAGAAATGGAGCGATAACTGGGAAAAGAATCAGGTTATTCATTGTTGTCGTCTCCCTTCAGCATGTCCATATTATCTGTTCCAAGCTCCTGATACGCACGGTACGCAAGAACAAGAATAAACGCTGTCACTCCGAAACTAATCACAATCGCTGTTAAAATAAGCGCTTGAGGCAAAGGATCGGCGTAATCACCATTAGCGGCTCCATTTGTCAAAACAGGAGGAATTTTTCCTCCGAGCCCACCCATCGTAAGAATAAGCAAATGAGCGCCATGGCTAATCAATCCTGTGCCTATAATCACTCTCAACAAACTTTTCGTTAAAAAAAGGTAGGTGGCAGCCATAAATAGGAAGCCGATTACAAAAGCCATTATGATTTCCATTATTCATCCTCTCCAATCGTCTGAATAATGGTCATCGTAACGCCGACAACGACTAAATAGACACCAAGATCGAACAACGTCGCCGTATGCAGTGATGTTTTACCTAAAAGAGGCAAGTGAAAATAGTCAAAAAAGTGAGTGAAAAACGACTTATTGAAAAAGACAGCTGCCGATGCTGTTAAGATAGAGATAATGATGCCGGCTGCAGTGATTGTAATATAGTTGACCGGCAATATTTTTTTAACTGTTTTAATATCAAAGGCGAGCAACAGAAGCACAATTGCGCTTGAAGCTAAAAGCCCTCCAACGAATCCACCGCCCGGTGTATAGTGGCCTGCAAAAAAGATATGAATCGAAAAGAGAAAAATCATAAATGAGACGACTTTCGTCCCTGTCTTTAAGATGACATCATTTGTTTTCAAGCTTATTCTCCTTTCTGGACAAACGAAGTTTAATCATTCCATAAATCCCGATTCCGGCGATTGCCAAAACGGTAATCTCGAACAATGTATCAAAACCACGGTAGTCGACAAGGATCACGTTAACAATATTCCCGCCTCCGGCTTCAGTTTCGACCGTTTCCTTATAAAACTCCGAAATCGAAGGAAACGCTTTTTGCGCAAAGGAAGCTAAAGCGACCAATGTGACGGTCACACCGACACCAAATGCGATCAGAGCATTCCGCAATCTGAACCTCATCCGAACTTCATTTCGGCTTATCTCCGGCAAGTGGTAAAACGCAAGCAAAAAGAGCGCCACAGAAACCGTTTCAATAACGAGCTGGGTTAAAGCCAAATCCGGCGCTTTGAAAATAACGAATAATAGCGCCACGCTAAAGCCGACAGCCCCAAGGCTAATAATGGCAGTCAGCCTAGACCTCGCAAATAAAATCGCTGTTGTAGCGGCGATTAAAATAACAATAACGATAATCGTGTAAATGCTAATGGAAGACACACTTTCAAAATCAATGACAAAAGCATTTTTTAGAAGCAATGTCCCTGTAACAGCGGCAATGAGAAAAGTAAAAATGTAAATAAGATACGTACGGATATAGCCTGTCATATACCAATTGGAAAAACGGTTTGCCCCAGTTTCGCTCATATAACGCATCCCATCGTATAAAGAGTTAAGGGAATTTGGAACAAGATCGTATGCTTTCCGCCACTTCTCAAGAGTCCAGAATAACAAGCCGCCAAGCAGGAAAATGCCAACCGTCATAAAAAATTCCGTATTGAACCCATGCCATGCGGAAATCGTAATGTCGATGTCAGATGGGGTTTGATACAAAAACGGCTGAATGGCCGCGACAGCAGGTTTAATAAAAGCATTGCCGACAACATTTGGGATAAAGAAGATCATGATAACAAACAACCCTAAAATGCCAGCCGGCAAAAGCATGCCAAAAGGCGCTTCATGAGCTTGTTTAGGCAATTCTTCCGGCTTATGTTTACCTGCAAAAGTATGGAAAAGAAAGTAAAAACTGTAAACAAAAGTGAATACGCTTGCAACCCAAGCAAAAACAATGAATAAACTTCCCAATCCATCGAACGAAAAAAGATTGAAATCACTTAAAGCCAGTATGGCCGTTAGAAACATTTCCTTACTCAAAAACCCATTAAATGGCGGCAGCCCGGCCATTGAAAAAGAGCCAATCAGCGCAATCGTAAAGCTTACCGGCATAATGCTCATTAATCCGCCAAGCTTACGGATGTCCCGTGTGCCTGTTTCATGGTCAACAATTCCTGCAATCATAAATAAGCTGCCTTTAAACGTTGCATGGTTAATGAGATGGAAAATGGCCGCAAAAGCTGCAAATTTGAAAACGGAATTTGCCGCATTGTCAACGTGGTAGGCAATCGAACCTGCTCCTAAAAGCGACATAATGAGACCCAATTGAGAGACGGTTGAAAAAGCCAAGATCGCTTTCAAATCTTTTTGTTTCGCCGCAAATAGCGACCCCCAGAATAAAGTAAATAAGCCGATGCCCGTAACAAGCCAAATCCACGTACTAGAAACGGCGAAAATTGGAGTTAGCCTTGCGACCAAATATAGCCCAGCTTTTACCATCGTGGCTGAGTGCAAATAAGCACTAACAGGCGTCGGGGCTTCCATTGCATCCGGCAGCCAAATATAAAACGGAAATTGAGCAGACTTTGTAAAAGCACCGAACAACACGAGAACGAGAGCCAAAATAAATAGAGGATTTGATGCAAGTTCAGGGGTTTGTCCGATTAATTCCCTGATGGAAAACGTATGGCCCATAATTCCTAAAAGAATAAATCCACCGAGCATTAAAAGACCGCCAAAGACGGTAATCAGCATTGATTTCAACGCACCGAAACGCGAACGATCCCGTGTAAACCAATAGCCAATCAATAAGAATGATGAAATCGAAGTAAGTTCCCAAAACAAGTAAAGAGCAATTAAATTTTCAGATTGGACAACACCAAGCATTGCAGTCATGAACATAAGCAGAAATACGTAAAAATTATGTAATGACTCACGGTTTTTATCTAAATAATAAATAGAATAAAGCACGACTAATGAGCCGATCCCGGTAATTAAAAGAGAGAAGAGAAGGCTGAGCCCATCAATATACGAAATAAAATTAATCCCAAGAGAAGGAATCCATTGAAGCTCGGAAACGATGAACTCCCCTTTCATCGTTACTGGAACAAAAGAAGCATACACAATAAACAATGCCAATGGAATGGCCAACACAAACCATCCAGTATGCATATTTTTGATTTTTTTAAAGAGAAAAGGTACAAGAATTGCTGCCAACATTGGCACAAAGATTAAAAATACAGGTGACAAAATAATCCCCCTTCGATCTGGTTATTTTTTGGAAAAAGGTGGAAAACCCTAAAAAAGACAAAAGGAGCCTGTCAGTGACAGACTCCTCCTAAGTAAAACAGTATGTAATTTTAAACTCATTAAGATAGGGAAAAGATAACATTGTTTTTTCGTTTAGTCAACCTATAATTTCTTTATTATACTTAAGGAAAACAAAACTTTTGCAACAAATCAACGGAGGGAATGAGACTCTTGGTACATAAAATTAAAATAAAAAGAATCTATGGCGATGCTGCTGAGGATGATGGATACCGTGTGTTGGTTGATCGAATATGGCCGCGCGGTCTCTCTAAAGAAAAGGCAAATCTCGATGCTTGGATGAAAGAAATTGCTCCAAGCCATGAATTAAGGAAATGGTTTTCTCACGAGCCAAAAAAGTTCCCCGAATTCAGCCAACGTTACAAAGCAGAACTTGCAAAAAATGAAGAACAGCGAAGAAGTTTAATTGAACTTAAAGAAAGATTAGAAGAACAAAACGTTACTTTGTTATATGCTGCAAAGGATGAAGCGCATAATCAAGCCGTAGTTTTGAAAGAAATCATCGATGAGATGTAAAATAAAGCGTGGCTTTATGAGTGTTGTATCCTTTCCGATTTCTTCCCGAAACACCCTAAAAACGTATAAATCTCCTCTGTTTTTCATTCTTCCGGTAAAAACAAGTAACAGAGTTTCCATTTTTTAACCCTTTTTATGATTGAAATTTTGCTGTTTAAACAGAAGGTATAAGGGTATATAATACTCAAATTCAGGCTCGAAAAAAGTATAAGAAATTTATAAATATACTATTGATTTTATTTTTATACAGTCTATAATAAAAGATATTAAGAAAAATGAAGGGCGTGGATGAATAAATGAAAGCAGCAATTATCGGAGTCACCGGTTATGGGGGAGCGGAATTAGTACGAATCTTACACCAGCATCCGGAAGTTTCCATTCATTCCTTTCATTCTTCGAGCCAACAAGGGAATCGGGTCATTGAAAGTTATCCTCATCTGCAAAGCATTACAGCTCAAGTTCTTGAAGATATTCATATAGAGAAGATCGGAAACGAAGCTGATTTCGTTTTTCTAGCGACACCTTCAGGCGTAGCTGCAAATCTCGTGCCGCAATTGATGAATCAGAATGTAAAAGTGATCGACTTGTCCGGTGATTTCCGGATTAAAAATCGTGAAGTGTATAAAAAATGGTATAAAAAAGAAGCGGCTGAAGAGCACTGGCTGAACGAAGCGGTATATGGCCTGACAGAATGGCTTGACACAGATTTGAAGGAAGCAAAGCTCATTTCCAATCCAGGGTGTTATCCGACGGCAACCCTTCTAGGGCTGGCTCCGTTGGTTAAAAACAAATTAATTGACGAAAAGTCGATTATTATTGATGCCAAATCAGGTGTTAGTGGTGCGGGCAGGAATGTATCGCCGGTTACCCATTTTTCCGAAACAAATGAAAACCTTAAAATTTATAAAGTAAATGAACACCAGCATATTCCAGAAATCGAACAAGTGCTTTCCGGTTGGAACCCCGGTGTTCGGGCAGTTACTTTCAGCACTCACCTGATTCCAATGACACGCGGCATCATGGCAACGATCTATGCTTCGGCTTCCATAGATACGAATATTGATCAGCTTTTTGATTTATATCGTGAAACTTATGAAGGCTGTTATTTTATAAGGATAAGAGAAAAAGGGACATTTCCAAGTACAAAGGAAGTTTATGGTTCGAATTTTTGCGATATCTCGCTTGCCTACGATGAACGCACAAACAGAATTATGGTCGTTTCTGTGATTGATAATCTTATGAAAGGCGCAGCAGGCCAGGCTGTTCAAAACATGAACATGATGCTCGGATTAGACGAAAAAACGGGGTTGGACTTCGTTCCAGTTTATCCGTAGTTAATCGATCCGAAGGGAGAATTTATAGTGCTAACGATTCATAAAGAAATTACGAAGATAGAAAAAGGGACCATTGTAACACCGGCCGGTTTTAAAGCGGCAGGGATTCATACAGGGGTCAAAAGAAAACGAAATGATTTAGGCGTTATTTATTGTGAATCGCCTGCAAGCGCCGCAGCGGTTTATACATTAAATGTTATTCAGGCTGCTCCTTTGAAAGTAACGAAAGAAAGCATTGCAGAGGAGGGCAAAATTCAAGCGGTTATCGTCAATAGTGGAAATGCGAATGCCTGTACAGGCAAACAGGGTGAGAACGACGCCTATTTGATGAGAAGAGCAACTGCTGAGCAATTTTCCCTTCCTGAGCATTATGTTGCTGTTGCGTCCACGGGTATTATCGGCCTGGATATGCCAATGGAAAAAATTATTCCTGGGATAAAAAAATTAAATCCCGAAGCAACTGAAAAAAGCGCGAATCAATTTAACGAATCAATTCTTACGACTGATCTTGTCATAAAATCAACATGCTACCAGACAACGATTAACGGAAAAACAGTGACAATGGCCGGTTCAGCCAAAGGTTCAGGCATGATCGAACCAAACATGGCAACGATGCTTGCATTTATTACGACAGACGCAGCAATTGAACCTGATATGCTTCAAGTTGCACTTAAGGAAGTGACAGACAAAACGTTTAATTGCATTACAATCGACGGGGATACATCTACGAATGATATGGTACTCGTCATGTCCAGTGGGAAAGCAGCGAATGAAGCGTTAACACCTGAACATGAAGAATGGGATGTATTCGTTGAGTTGCTGAAACAAACATGCGAAGATCTTGCGAAAATGATTGCGCGTGACGGCGAAGGCGCAACTAAGTTAATTGAAGTCGAAGTAAATGGCGCTTATGACGACAGCCAAGCTGTAAAAGTGGCGAAGACGGTTGTTGGTTCATCACTTGTGAAAACAGCCGTGTATGGCGCAGATGCAAACTGGGGCCGGATTATCGCTGCCATCGGGTATAGCGGAGCAGTCGTTGATGCAGAGACAATCGACACTTCAATCGGGCATATCCAGTTGTTAAAAGACAGCCAACCGCTTTCTTATTCCGAAGAAGAAGCAACAGAATATTTGAAAAATGAAACGATAAAAATTTCAATTGACTTAAACGTTGGCAATGGTTCAGGGAAAGCCTGGGGCTGTGATTTAACGTATGATTACGTGAGAATTAATGCAAGCTATCGCTCATAGCATGTGTGATTGAACAAAGACGCTGACGCGTCCTTGTTCGGAGTTCAGGTGTCAGAGGCCGGATTAGTTTAAATTTGCGAAAGAGCAAATTTATACTTTCTTATCTTTTCAGAAAAAACGCTAATGTGTTCTTTCTGAAAATTAGAAGCGAGAGGTTAGATTTGATTAAATTTTATACGCTTATCTATTCACAATGGAGGAGAATCTCCTTTTTGAATCAGTATTTTCTATTAATCTATTAGTTCTTTCTTATATGGAGGTTTTTACGGTGAGTGACATTATCGTACTGAAATGCGGGGGCAGTACAATTGACGAATTGTCAGATCAATTTTTTGCCAACATTCGTTCATTAAAGCAATCCGGGTTAAAACCGATCATCGTTCACGGTGGCGGACCGGCAATTAAACAAATGCTTGGAAAACTTCAAATCGAATCAGAATTTGTGAATGGTCTTCGCAAAACGACTGAGCCGGTAATGGACGTTGTTGAAATGGTGCTTACAGGGACGGTGAATAATGCGCTAATACGGAAACTTAATGAAGCAGGCATTCAGTCAGTTGGGCTTTCTGGCTCTGATTATCAGCTTTTAACCGCAAAGCCTAAAGATTTTGAACAGTATGGCTATGTCGGAGAAATTACAGATGTGAATGCTGAATTTTTAACACAGCTGCTTGAAAATGGCATTGTTCCAGTGATTGCGCCCATTGCAATTGGTGTAGATAACACCACCCGTTACAACATTAATGCGGATACAGCGGCAGGAGCAATTGCTAAGGCCATGTCAGCAAAACAACTGATTTTTGTAACAGACGTTCCCGGCATTATGAAAAAAAATAAATTGATCGAATCGGTAACGGAACAGGAGATTACAAAATTAATTTCCACTGGAACGATTTACGGTGGCATGCTGCCAAAAGTTCAGGCTGCGATTGAAAGTTTAAGTGAGGATTTGCAAGAGGCTATGATTGTAGACGGAAAGCATTCAGAGATTACGCCTGATGCGAAATTAGTCGGAACAGTGATTAAGAAGTCAGTGGAGGTTGTACAATGACAGCAGTATTTCCAACGTATAAGCGTTTTGAACTCTCAGTGTCACAAGCCTCCGGAACGATGGTAGAAGACGTAAACGGAAAAACATATCTTGATTTTGGATCGGGCATAGGGGTTTGCAGTCTTGGGCACAGGCACCCAAAGGTACAGGAAGCGATTGAGGAGCAACTCCAAAAATACTGGCATGTATCGAATCTCTATCATATTCCGATACAAGAGGACGTCGCTCAATTGCTTGTAGACAACTGTTCGGGAGACTATGTCTTTTTTTGCAATAGCGGGGCAGAAGCAAACGAAGCTGCCATTAAGCTGGCACGCAAAGTGACAGGAAAAACAAAAATTATCACATTTCGCCAATCATTCCATGGGCGGACATTTGCGACGATGTCAGCAACAGGACAAGAGAAAATCCAAATAGGATTCGGCCCGATGCTGGAGACGTTCGAATATGTACCTTTTAATGATATTGAAGCAGTTAAACACGCAATCGATGATCAAACTGGAGCCGTTATGCTTGAAATGGTTCAAGGGGAAGGAGGCATCATCCCCGCAGATGCAACCTTCGTAAATGAACTTAAAAAAATATGCAACGAAAAAAATATTCTTCTTATTGTGGATGAAATCCAAACAGGCATCGGCCGAACTGGAAAGGCATTTGCCCACCAGCATTACGGGATTAATCCGGATATTATTACAGCTGCAAAGGGATTGGGCAGCGGCCTTCCTGTAGGAGCAATGATTGCGAAGAAAGAGTTTGCTGAAGCGTTTGGACCGGGCAGCCACGGTTCTACGTTTGGCGGCAATCCAGTTGCAATGGCTGCAGCAAAAGCAGTATTAAATATTGTATTTAAAAATGAATTCTTGTCGGAAGTTGAACAAAAGGGCGAATATCTATTTAAACAATTGGAAGAGAAAATTAGCAAACTGCCATTTGTAGAGAAGATAAGAGGCAAAGGGCTTATGATTGGTATCGTATGCAAAGGCGACGTTTCCCCAATGATTCCCCTTCTCATTCAAAAAGGCTTGCTCGTCTTAAATGCAGGCCCTCATGTCATTCGTTTGCTTCCGCCTTTAACAGTAACAAAAAGTGAAATTGACAAAGCAGTTAATCTCATACAAGAAGTGCTTGCAGATTTTAAATAAAGTAAATTTAGGCAAAAGTCTATCGAACTGACTAGACGGTAGCCCCGTGATAAAACCACTATTTATAGATTGGAGTGGAAAAATAGGATGCCTAGAAAGAAAGAGATAAAAAAAGTTTTAGTAATCGGTTCGGGTCCAATTATCATTGGGCAAGCCGCTGAATTTGACTATGCAGGTACACAAGCCTGCCTCGCTTTGAAAGAGGAAGGCTGTGAAGTCGTTTTGATCAACAACAATCCTGCAACCATTATGACAGATGAAGATTTTGCCGATACGGTGTACTTTGAACCATTGACCGTTGAATGTGTCGAAGCGATTATCAAAAAAGAAAAGCCCGATGGTTTGCTCCACACAGTAGGAGGGCAAACAGGACTTAATCTTGCACTTGAGCTGCATCGTAAAGGCATATTGCAAAAATACAATGTCACAGTATTAGGAACGCAAATTGATTCAATTATAAAAGGAGAGGATCGTGAAGAATTCAGAGCATTAATGCATAAACTTCTCGAACCGGTCCCAGAAAGTGAAATTGTTACGAGTCTAGTAGAAGCTTTCCAATTTGCTGAAAAAGTAGGCTATCCAATTATTGTAAGGCCGGCTTATACGCTTGGCGGTTCAGGCGGCGGAATTGCGGAGTGTAAGGAAGAGCTCGAAACGTATGTAAAACGCGGCTTAAAAGCAAGTCCCATTCATCAATGCTTAATTGAAAAAAGTATTGCGGGTTTTAAAGAAATTGAATATGAAGTCGTACGTGATGCAAACGACACATGCATTGCCGTCTGTGACATGGAGAATATTGACCCGGTTGGCATCCATACGGGAGATTCGCTCGTTGTCGCCCCATCCCAGACATTATCCGATGAAGACAGTTCGATGCTTCGTTCAGCAGCCATTAAGATTGTCCGTTCTCTCGGCATTGTAGGCGGATGTAATGTCCAGTTTGCTCTCCACCCGTCCGGTAAACACTATTTCGTTATCGAAGTAAACCCGCGGGTAAGCCGCTCCAGTGCATTAGCATCGAAAGCGACCGGTTACCCAATCGCACGTGTCGCAGCAAAGGTAAGCCTCGGTTATCACTTGCATGAATTGGGTACATACGCACACGTTGAGCCAGAGCTTGACTATACCGTCGTAAAAATTCCACGGTGGCCATTCGATAAATTTACAAATGCCGATCGCAAACTAGGTACACAAATGAAGGCGACAGGTGAAGTGATGGCGATTGAGCGTAATTTGGAAAGTGCGTTACAAAAAGCTGTCCGCTCCTTAGAAGTCGATTCCGACGGCTTGTCGCTTATCGAACTGAAATCTTTTACTACAGAAAAGCTATGGGAACTTGTGAAGGCTTCAGATGACCGCCGCTTCTTTGCTCTTTTTGAACTTTTAAGACGTGGCGAATCCGTTCATTCACTCCATGAACAAACGAAGATCACTACGTTCTTTTTAGAAAGCATGCAAAATTTAGTAAGCCTTGAGCAACTGGCAAGAAAAACAAATTTTGAAAATGTAACGAAGGACGAATTGGCAAACTTTAAGGAAAACGGATTTTCCGATGAATGGCTTGGAAAAATTTGGGGCATTCCACCTCTTGCAGTAAGGGAAAAAAGAAAACACCTCGGCATTACACCGGTATATAAAATGATTGACACATGTCCAAGCGAGCAATCAAAACGAGCCTATTATTATTCAACTTGGAACAGCACGCATGATTTAGCAACGGATGATCGAAAAAAGGTTCTCATTATCGGCTCAGGCCCGATCCGAATTGGGCAAGGGATTGAATTCGATTACTGTTCAGTTCATGGCGTACTCGCCCTTCAAAAATGCGGCTATGAAACAATATTAATTAATAATAACCCTGAAACAGTAAGTACTGATTATGAAATTGCTGATCGCCTCTATTTTGAACCATTGTCAGTCGAAGATGTCCTCAATGTAATTGAGTTTGAAAACATCGACGGAGTCATCGTCCAGTTCGGGGGCCAAACAGCGATTTCACTTGTAAAAGGGTTAGAAGAAGCTGGAGTTACTTTATTAGGTTCTACTTTGGATGTGATTGATAAATTAGAAGACCGTGATCGCTTTTATCAATTCATGCAGACATTGAATCTTCCACATATCCCTGGTTTAACAGCTGTGAATAAGGTGGAATTGATAGAGAAGGCGAAAGAAATTGGCTATCCGGTTTTGCTTCGTCCATCCTATGTGATTGGCGGGAAAGGCATGCTCGTTCTTACGTCTGAAGATGAGCTTGAAGCGTATAGCGATAATTTTGAGGAATCATACCTTTTTCCCATTTTAATTGATGCCTATTATCCTGGGAAAGAAGTTGAGGTTGATGTCGTAACAGATGGCAAGAATGTAATCATTCCTGCAATCTTTGAACATATCGAGAAGGCTGGCGTTCATTCCGGCGATAGCATGGCTGTTACACCTCCGGTTTCTTTGTCGGCAACTATGAAACAACAGATTGCAAAATACGCTGAACGTATAGCAAAAGGGATTGATTTTAAAGGTGTTTTTAATATCCAATTTGTCATACACGATGAAACGCTGTATGTCCTCGAAGTGAACCCAAGAGCTTCACGTACAGTGCCAATCATTAGCAAAGTGACAGGCGTTAATATGATTGAGCTTGCGGCTCAAGTATTAATCGGAAAATCTTTGGGTGAGTTGTCTTCTACGCTCGGCCTTTTGCCTGAAAACGATTTTTATACGATAAAAGCTCCCGTCTTTTCAACGATGAAGCTTCCGGGCGTTGACCCAAAATTGGTGCCTGAAATGAAATCAACTGGCGAACTCATTGCAATTTCCAAAACGCTTGAAGATGGGTATCGAAAAGCGTTCTTATGGAACGAATCGTTATCATCTTCTTTTTCCGAAGGTGAAAAAGAAATCTATATTGAAGGCGATTTTCCGAATTTGGAATTTTTCCAATCGCAATTGGAACCACTCGGATTGAAAGTAAGAACAGAAACAGAATTTGACAAAGGCACATTTATAGAATGGTTAAAAACGGATAAACCATTTGCGATGATCAGCAGCTCTTCAGATAGCCAAAAACGAGAACTCGCGTTACAGTATGGCCTATTCGTCATGTCCACGGTGGAAACCGCTCATGTTTTTGCTATGATGGCACAAGATAAACAACAAGTACATGCGATCCAACAATGGAAGAAAACGGTTCAGAAGGAAGTGGTTGTATGACGAATTCAGTTGTAAATAAAGATTTGAAAATAACGCTAAAAGGAAAAGATTTTCTTACACTTGCCGATTTTTCAAAAGAAGAATTAATGTACTTCATTGAACTGGCAATCGAGTTAAAAGAAAAGCAAAAACGAGGAATCCCTCACAAGCTGCTGGAAGGAAAAACACTGGCTATGATTTTTGAAAAATCTTCGACGAGGACACGAGTATCTTTCGAATCTGGGATGTTCCAGCTCGGCGGCCATGCCATGTTTCTTAGCAAAAATGATTTGCAAATGGGCAGAGGAGAAACGATTTCCGATACGGCAAAAGTGTTATCAAGATATGTTGATGGCATCATGATCCGTACGTTTGGGCATCACATCGTTCAAGAGCTTGCAGACAATGCTTCGGTTCCAATTATTAACGGGTTAACGGATGACTATCACCCATGCCAAGTATTGGCGGATCTCGTAACCATTTATGAGAAAAAAGGCAGCTTTGAAGGCAAGAAGCTCGCATATATTGGAGACGGCAACAATATGGCTCATTCACTTTTAATTGGATGTGCCATTATGGGAATAGACTGCACTGTAGCCGTTCCTGAAAACTATGAAGTAAAAGCGGACATTTTACAAAAGGCACAGGAGAGGGCTAAGGATACCGGAGCGGTAATCAAGCAAGTATATGAGCCTGTGTTAGCAGTGGAAAATGCAGACATCATTTACACAGATGTTTGGACGAGTATGGGATGGGAAGATGAAATGCAAGATCGGCTGAAAGCTTTTGCTAAATTTCAAGTGAATGAAGAACTTGTAAAACATGCAAAAGACGACTATCTTTTCTTCCACTGCCTCCCCGCGCACCGTGGGGAAGAAGTAACAGCCGGAATTATCGATGGACCAAATTCCGTTGTCTTCGACGAAGCGGAAAATAGGCTCCATGCCCAAAAAGCAATTCTCGCATCACTTATGTAAATAGAAAATTTACAGAAAACTGTTGATTTTTATAGTCAACAGTTTTTTTGCTGCATTAAAAAATAGGAAACAAACCAATTTTGATATTTGCTGGCTATCGCTTATACAACCTTCCTTTCGTTTACATAAAGTATTAAAAGTCAAAAAATACGAAAGGAAGCGGTGTTTCCATGAGTTTTAACTGTCATTCTTGCAATTGCAGGGAACGTTATCCGCTCTGTTCAGAATACCAAAGCCGCCAAAGTTGCCATAAGTGCCACAAATGCTCTAAATGCTCTAAGTGCCCTAAGTGCTCTAGATGCCCTAGATGTCCTGTTTGTACAAAATGTCCTAAATGTGAAAGATGTACAAAATGCTATAATTGCAAAAAACATTCAAAGTGTACCGCACCTGTACCATGTCATAGATGTCATAATGGTTCGGTATGCCGAGGGTATCAAAATAGCTTTTTTGATTAAATGCAGAGCCTATCCATTTTTATTGGGTAGGCTTTTCAGTATGCCAAAAGGTCGCGTTAGAAGCCTATTTAACAAACAAATAGGTTGGTATATCTATCTTCTGAGCTCCATTCTGCATACGATAGAACGACAATATGCTTGGGAGGTGAGAAAATGGAAGAAAAAAACGAATATAAACCTGAAAGCCAAAATGATAATAATAGCCTGGTGGCACAAGCAGATAAAATGTCTGAAACAGTGACAAACACTTTAGTTAAAGGGATTTTGCGAAAACATGGGGTAACAAAAGAAAAACTTAATCCATTGGATGAAGAACAGAAAGAAGAACTAAGAAAAATGGTGAGAGATTTACAAAAGCAGGTTGAGGAATTAAGGAACCCTAAAGTAATTACAGAAGATACCCCAAAGAAAAGTGAAAAAACCGTGAACACAAGGGGCAGAAGGAAAGGGCTGCTTTGACCAAAAGTATTTTTAAATCATAAAATTTTAAAGGAGGAAATGATTTAAAATGAGTTTATTTGAAACGGATTATCGTCACCATCACAATCGTTTAGATTGCCATCACCCTAGATCTTGTTCTTGTTCGGCATGTGAACGGCCAAGAAGAGAATGGAGCGCTTTAAGCGACTGCCCGCATCCTATGGAGGATGGCGTACTACAAAATTTAGATCAAGTGAACAAAACGAGCCAATCTTCTGAAGAAAGCATCATCATTAGAGATTCTTGTGACATTGATGTGAATACAACCTCTACCCAAGCGGCTATCGGTATCCAGGTAGCTATTCAAGTAGCCATTGCTGTCATTGTTGAAATTGCCATTGCGGATGGCGACAGAAGAGAAGATGTTAAACAAGATTTGCTTCAGCTTATTAAAATCCAACAATGCAACGAACAAAAAACAGTAATTGAAAACTCTCGTGGTGTAAGAGTAACAACAACAGATAATCAAGTAGCCGTTGCTGCACAAATTGCTGTTCAAGTTCTTGTGGCTATCCTTATTGCAATAGACATTCTTTAATTAGAGTCTAACGGAAACCGTAAAGCCCATAAAATCACTTTTCAAGCGCTAAGCTTGTAGAGAACGTTATTTTTCTCTACAAGCTTTTTTGCACATAAAGTATAAATTTGCTCTTTCGCAAATTTAAACTAATCCGGCCTCTGACACCTGACCTCCGACATCCATTTGTTCAAAAAAAAGATTTCTTATTTTGTGCCTGGCGAATCGCTTCTGCCACAACGGAACTAATTCCTATGGAATCAATGGTTGAAAAAGGAATATTGTACTGCTTACAGTATTTTTTTGCAACTGTGCTTCCATTATGGCTAACCGCTGGAATAATAATAAGTACGATATCTGCCTTTCGGATAGCTGCTGCGATTCGATTTTCATCTTCTGTACCGTCCATCGCTTGGACTGTTGCACCTAACGCTGATAATCGATCTCGATAGACGGAATAGCGGTTAATATTTCCGATAATGGCAATGTTTTTTCCTTTAATGGAGGGATGCGGTTGCACCGCACGCCGTTGCAACTTCGATTTATCTTTATAAGCTCCTGAAGGAAGAGGCCTTGATGGAGATTCATCCTCAATTTCATGTTTCCAAATAATTTTGTGGATCGTCGGTGTTTTTTTTGAGTAGGCAATATCAATAATATCTCCTTCTTGTAGATGAAATTCTTGGATTTCTGACTCCTTTAAATGGATAACAAAGGGGGATTCATCAATGAGGATGTTTTTCCCTGACAAAGTCTTGCTGCAAATCCATAAATCCCCATCCTTTTCAACGATACCATATTTAATTTCCGCACGATCCGGATTTTTTTCATTTCCTTTTTTGATAAGTTCAAAATGAAAATGGCTTCCTCTTTTTGGAGAGGCTTTTACAAGATCTCCATGGGATAAGTTTAAACTACGCACGATTGATTCAGGAACGTACGTATCAATTACCGGAATGTACCCGCCCTTTAACTTTCGTTCAAATAGAAACCCTTTGTCTAAATCTATGGTTTCCTTAGCCGGTTCATCGCCTTCCACTTCATTTTCAACTTCTACAGGACATTCTAACCTTGACAAGGATTCAAGAAAATAGAGGTACTGTTGTAATTTTGTGGTCGTCTCTAAAAGTGTATCCATGTTCAAGTTGTTAACAATATGCTTCATTTCTATTTTCGCCTTCATCACAATGTTTTCTTTGTTCACTATACGAACCCTCCTTCCCAAAGCAGTAAATTTGCACCTGCGTCTTAGCTTAAGCGTTTACCTTATTGTATTCGGCTATGTGATGCGTTGTATCTAGGTCAATGCTTCGATATGCTTCAAATGCTGAAATTGCACTTCGTTAGGTGAGTTGCTTATTCCTTCATGCCACCCTTACATAAACTATAAAAAGGGGGATGGATTAGAACACAGTATGAGATGGTGAAGAGAGGGGAGATGAACTTATATCATTTACCCGCTTTAGTAATTGGGCGCACGACATTTTTTAAAAACAATGTATGGAACATAGAGTCATGGTGTGTGTATTTGTGGGGTACGGATGCGGATTTGTCATGAAAGTTGATGAAGCCTCCTATTCAACGAGTTCTGGAAAAGCATATAAATAAAGTAAAAGAAGAAAGGATGATTGAGTTGGCATTAAATAGTGAAACAAGGCAAAGATTGCTTACCATGCTTCTAAGTCAAATCTCTCAAAATTTAAACAATGTAGCTGAGAATTCCAATATATCTATAAACTTGCCTGGCATCGACTTAGGAATTACGCTGCCAGATTTAATTCCCTCACCCCCGACAGAGCCTGGCACTCCTGGTTCAATCAAGGAAGTACTTTCAAATCTACTCAATAAACAGGCAGCGGTAACAACAGCTTTCGATACGGTTACCGGAACAGTAGCTGCTGTTAAAGATGATTATGTTGCGATGATTGAAGGGGATGGCTCTCAAGTTTTGATTCCTTTTGATCAAATTGAAAGCGTAAGTGAACAATAAAGGAGGTTATTGAATGTTTGAATCCACGTTTCAAAAAGAGTTAGCAAGGCGAGCGGGCGCGCAAGCTGAGATTGCAACAAATACGAATCTTATAGATGGGCTCATGCTTCAAATAGGCCCTATCGTTATCGTGGTTCAAAATACTGGGTACGGTATTAACATAACGATTAGCATCTCATTAGGAGCAATCAACTTCGTTCGCTTTCCCGCAGCTGCCTAGGTAAGATATTTCTTAAAATCATTCCAATTGGGATGATTTTTTTTTGTAATACTTGAATTATGTTCTCTCACATTGTAGACTGTAAAATCTTGGTAATACAACTGTCCTTTTTTAATTAGGCCGTTTAAAATACTTACATCTTCGTAAAGCCGGCCATCTTGGAATCCGATAACTGGAAAACCCCCATTTTCCTTTAAAGAAGACGTTCGATAAATTCGCGGCCCTAATGGAAAACGATAGGAGAGCAGATCTTGTTTATTTTTCACAGGTTTTCCGTAATTGGTAGCCTTGAAGTGCATTTCACCGGAAGCTCCCTGCTTCCAGACTTTGAGGTTCCCATATAAAACAACTGCGTTTTTTGGCAGCACGCTTAAAAGTCGTTTCATTGTCGATAAAGCATCAGGATCAAGCCAATCATCAGCATCCAATTCCAATACGAATTCCGTATCGATATAAGGAATTAGCTGATTCAACGCTCTAGCTTTTCCTCCATTTTTTTTTCTTAACAGTTGTATTCCCGGAATCTTTTCCCATTTTTTTAGACGGCTGTAAGAACCATCAGTCGAACCGTCATCCACAATCAATATTTGATCAGCTGGTTCATTTTGCAACATGCAGGAAGTAACAGCCGTTTCGACATACTGGGCCATATTATAATTAGAAATCATGATGGCAAGGGAAGGTAATCTGACACGGGAAAGACTTGGCTGCGAAGTGAATTTTTTTAAAAAGAGCTGCTTATGAAGGGCATTTGCGTTTGCTTTTTTTCTTATGTGCTTTACAACGTTTTCTTTTAATGTTTTGACTTCTGATGGGGCAAATCCCATTAACCATGAAGATAATACAGCCTCTTTAAAGGGAACTTGTTGTTTTGATAATAGCTTCTTCTGTTGGAGGGCAGAGGTTTTTACAAAAATAGGGCGCTGAATAACGATATTTTGAAGGTTATACGCATAAGTTATAACGGATTGAGTTGGATTTAAATGAAAGGATTGTTGATTTGCAGCGGAGCTGAGATAGTCGTAGCCATAAAAAAATAAAACATATTTACATGTTAAAGTCTGAGCATAGTTATTTAATGTTTGTCCTAAATCTCCTTTCTCAATCGTTTTGTATTCGACCTTTATATCAATAGATGGGGAATGAAGTTTGAAAGAATGGCGATTTTCAAAAATCGTCGCTCCTGCTACACGTTCTTTCATAAAATCTAGGGAATGTAAAGCTTTTTCCAAAGCAAATTGATTCGGATTATCTAGGAATAATACGTGAATATCTTTCAACTAGGATCACCCGTGTTAAAAAATTAAAAGGCTCTCCTTAGTTATATATTCATTCCTACATTAAAAGTTGAGGATAAAAAAGAAAAAGCTTGTGGAGAGAAAAGAGAGTTTCTCCACAAGCTGAATAACTTTACTATACGAGGATGCTCAAAAAGTCCGGGAACGATAAGCGGCGAATCTCTTCGTCAGCTTGCTCTTCCGCTCCTCACGTATCCTACAAACATACGCTGCGGTGCTCAGAGCTACGCTTCCTCGACCTTCTTGCCTCTCGTTGTCCTCCTTTTTGAACACGCACTTTACTGAATTTGTTTTCTTACACATCTGGTTCAGAAACCGTTGATTCTCCAATCACAATGGCAAGAATACCAAATATAATACTCATAATCGTCGCATTCGCAAAGCTATACGTTACACTGTTCATATTTCCAAGTACATAATAAACCATTTGAATCAAAAGAAAAGAAACAATGAAGGTCATAATAAAACGCATTTTCTCACCTCAGATCCGTTAATATTCCGACATTATTTTACCATATACTTTTTTAAAAAAGAAGGATATCATACGGAATTTTAATACAAAAGAATGAAACTGTCGTAAAGTTGACAAAGCCCTGCATAAATTTTAAACATCTATCGCTTGTTATCATTTCAATCGGGGAGGAAGACATGCAAAAGGCAGTTGTTACTGGTGCATTAGAGTTCTTCGGGTTTCATACTTGTGTGCGATTGTTGGAGGAAAGCGTTGAAGTGATTGGAATCGATTCATTAAAGGACAACCGGAAGGTTAAGGAAGAAATGTTGTTATCCATTGGAAGAAATTCGTTGTTTCAATTTATCGATCAAGAACAAGCTGATCTAAATCATCTTGATGCCATAAGTGGTGCGGATGTTTTCTTTCATTTTGCAGATTGGCCTTTACATGTTGCTAATGTAGATCAAGTGACTGCTTTTTGTGCTCAAGAACAAATTCCGCTTGTTTTTCTTTCAACCATCGATGTTTATGAAAAACAAGAAAGCCTTATTACAGAAGAAACCTCGCTAAAACCGGAATCAACATTTGGCAAAAGAAAAATGCAGGAAGAGGCATTATTATTGGATGAAGCGAAAAAAGGGAAGTTTCCACTCATCATTTTTCGATTGCCCTTTGTCTATGGCCCTTGGCTTGAAAGCAATTCATTATTGCACGACCTTCTCCAAACGAAACATAAGGCGATTCTTGAGTTAGAAGGATGCAAAGATTTAGAGAGACAATCGATGTATATTGAGGATGTTGTTGAGGCCATATGGCTTGCGGTAAACCGTGGTTACCAACTTGGGCAAATCGACATTTATAACTTATCAAACGATGAACAGCATATTTCAAATGAAAAAGTTAAAAACCATCTATCATTTATTCCTTCATACTCATTAGAGGAAGGGTTGAAAAAATATAACGAGCATGTGCAAAAAGTTATGAATCACAACCCTTCACTTTATGATTAAATACAGACTAAAATCCTTGATTTTTTCAATTGTTCATAGTATAAAAAAGTTAAGGTTTCTATTAACATTTGTTTTGAATGAAAGGAAGTCATTCCGATGGTAGAACAAGAAAGAAATATGCAATTTATGCAAATTGCGATGAAATACCTTCCTGAAGCGAAAGAATTACTTGATCGTAAAGGAATTGAAATTAATATGGAAGATTTACAGCCTGTCCTTCATTTGCTTACGCAAGTGATGTCAGATGCTTATAATCTCGGAAAACAAGAAGACGGTCAGTAGACAGAGCCACATCGTTTCGTTTGTACGGTGGCTCTATCTATAGTACCGTCTTTATCTTTTAAAAAGAGAAAATAATGGTCCCATTTGCTTCACCAATGGCTTTGCTTGGTTGACAATACTCATAATTTGTCCGCCATGGTTTATCATTTTATCAAAATCCCAGCTTCCATCGGGTTTTTGTAATTGGCCTAAAAAACCGGGTCGTTTCACGGGTTGCTGTTGGAGTTGCTGCTGATCCATCTGTTGGAAAAAGGGGGGGTGTGTCGGCATTTGCTGTTGCGGCGGCATTGGCCCATTAAACGGAAAGCCCGAAAAAGGCCTTTGTTGCCATTGACGATTATTGTCTACCAATTATTAAACCTCCTTTTTTCTAAAATAGGCGTAAAATCCTCTATATCTCGCGATACGCCGTTCAATTTATCATATGTTTTTCCAAAAAAGATGCATCGTTAAAAGCCTTCATTTTTGAAAGAAAAACAGGGGTGAAAACATTGAGAACTGTTTTGCCGCATTAACGGGCATAAAGTTCACAGGCTAAGCACGATATATCGTGTGGCAATGTATGCATGATCCACAACCAGTGGGGCCAAACCCACCCTCACTGATTGAAGCCTCATTTTATCAAGAAAGGAGCTTCTTTATTAGTCCAAAACACCTGGTTAATGTGGTACAATGGTAAGTGAAAAATACTTTATGTAAAAAACTTATCATTTTATAAAAATTTACTGTTGAGTTATTTTATGTAAGTGGTATAACTGATATGGGAATAATAAATCTTATTAAAATAAAATGTAGTTGGAGGTATCTATCACCATGCCGATGAAGAGCACGGCAAACGATCGTTCACCATGGCAAAATTTTTATGGCCCGAATCTTGGTTACATCTATGAACAGTATGACGCATTTCAAAATGATCCAAATTCCGTTGAGCCGGAATTAAGAGAGCTTTTTGAACAGTGGGGTGCTCCTCCTCAAGCTGAAGATATGGAAAGCCATACTCCCGCTATGCCAGCCGAAACTGCCCCTATGGTCTCACAAGAGAACCATTGGGAAATGACAAATAAGGCCGTTGAGGCAGGCAGGCTAGTCCGAAACATTCGTACTTTTGGCCACTTGGCTGCAAACATAGATCCAATTGAAGGTCCTCCTAGTGAGCCGCCATCGCTTAAATTGTCTGAGTATGACTTAACGGAAAAAGATTTAGAGTCAATTCCAGCCAAACTTGTATGGAAAGATGCTCACGATGACATACACACTGCATTTGATGCGGTAAAACGATTGCGAGAAATCTATACTAGCACATTAGGTTTTGAATTTGATCACGTTCATAACATTGAAGAAAGAAAATGGCTTCTTGACTATGTGGAGTCAGGTGAGCTTCAAAAGCCAATCCATAAAGTAAAGAAACTCGATCTGCTTCAAAGGCTGTCTCAGGTTGAAGGATTCGAACAATTTCTTCAACGGACATTCGTGGGGCAAAAAAGATTCTCCATTGAAGGTGTGGATGCTCTTGTTCCCATGCTTGATGAACTTGTTGTTCAGGTCGTACAAAAAGGAACGCGCGGCGTTTTAATTGGTATGGCCCACCGTGGGCGTTTAAATGTTCTCGCGCATGTTCTTGGAAAACCTTATCATAAGATTTTCTCAGAATTTCATCGTTCACCGAATAAGGAACTTGTTCCTTCCGAAGGCTCAATGGGAATCAACTATGGTTGGACTGGTGATGTAAAATATCATTTGGGTGCTAATCGTTCACTTACAAAGGGAAAAACTGTGGCTAAAATTAGGCTGGCAAATAATCCGAGCCACTTGGAATTCGTCAATCCGGTGGTTGCAGGGTTTACGAGAGCTGCACAGGAAAATCGAGAATCTGCAGGATACCCTGTTCAAGATGTCAAAAAAGCGCTTGCTGTTTTCGTTCATGGGGATGCAGCTTTTCCTGGTGAAGGTGTTGTACCGGAAACGCTAAACTTAAGCCAACTGCGAGGCTACCAGACAGGCGGTTCCATTCATATTATCGCAAACAACCGAATCGGCTTTACGACACAAAGCTATGATTCAAGGTCGACCCTTTATGCCAGCGACCTTGCGAAAGGCTTTGAAATTCCAATTGTTCATGTGAATGCGGACGATATTGAGGCGTGCATTGCGGCTGTGCGTATGGCGTGCGAATATCGCGAAAAATTCAATAAAGATTTCCTAATTGACTTAATTGGATATAGGCGTCTTGGCCATAACGAAATGGACGATCCGATAGTTACACAACCATTAATGTATCAAAAAGTTAATAAACACCCGACATTACGTAAAATATATGCCGATCAATTGGAAAAAGAAGGGATAATTACATCAGAGAAGTCGAAAGAGATTGTTGAGACCGTTCAAACGAACTTGAAAAAAGCTTATGAAAAAATAAAATCAGAGCTAATGTCTCCTATTTCGCATGATCAAGAGACAAATGCAATGTACGGCATTGAAACAGCTGTTCCAGAAAATAAGTTAAAAGAAATTAACGCCGATCTCTTAAAATATCCTAAAGGCTTCTCCGTTTATCCAAAGTTGGATCGAATTTTAAAACGGCGGGAAAACGCATTTGACGACGGCGGGAAAATTGATTGGGCATTAGCTGAAACGTTTGCTTTTGCTACAATATTGGCGGATGGCACTCCAATCCGCATGACGGGCCAAGATTCTGAACGAGGGACATTTGCACACCGCAATTTTGTTCTGCATGACCCGAATACAGGAAAAACCCATGTCCCTTTGCACGCCATCCCACAAGCAAAAGCGTCATTTGCCATTCATAACAGCCCATTGACCGAAACGGCAGTGCTGGGATTTGAGTATGGCTACGACGTATATGCTCAAGACACGCTTGTCATCTGGGAAGCCCAATTTGGCGATTTTGCGAACGTTGCCCAAGTCATTATCGACCAATTTATTGCCGCAGGCAGAGCAAAATGGGGCGAGAAATCTGAACTCGTACTCCTATTGCCTCATGGTTACGAAGGGCAGGGACCTGAGCACTCAAGCGCAAGGCTTGAAAGATTTTTGCAGCAGGCAGCAGAACATAACTGGACTGTTGTTAACGTGACAACGGCCGCGCAATATTTCCACGTATTGCGGTTACAAGCTGCTAGAATTTCTCATGAGGCATGGAGGCCATTAATTGTCATGGCACCAAAAAGCTTGCTTAGAAACCCGCGTGTTGCGTCGAAGACGGAAGCTTTTACGAAAGGCAAATTTTCTACCATCCTTGAACAGCCTGGACTGGGTGAAAATAAAGAACGCATTGAGCGTATTATTCTTTGCAGCGGTAAAATAGCCGTTGACTTAGAAGCCGAATTAGATTCTTATGAAGATGCGAAAGACTTGCTCCATATTATTCGTGTTGAACAGCTTTATCCTTTCCCGAAAAAGGAGATAAAAGAAATCTTCTCCCGCTACAACAATCTAAAAGAGATTGTTTGGGTGCAAGAAGAACCGAAAAACATGGGATCTTGGATGTATATTGAACCTCGGCTTAGAGGGATTGCTCCGAATGGTGTTCCTGTGAAGTATATCGGACGCCCTGAACGTTCGAGTCCATCAGAAGGCTCGTCCGACATTCACAACATTGAACAAAACAGAATTCTAAGAGAATCTTTAGCAATTCAAAAAGAGAAAATGCAATCCGGTGAAGGGAGTAAGTAATTGTGATTAATATTGTTGTACCAGAATTGGCAGAATCGATTACAGAAGGAACGATTGCAGAATGGTTAAAAAATCCTGGTGAGGCGGTTGAGCAAGGTGAACCAATTGCGGTCTTAGAAACTGACAAAGTGAATATTGAAGTAAATGCAGACAATTCCGGCGTCGTCAAAGAATTGCTGAAAGAAGTGGGCGACACCGTACAAGTAGGGGAAACAATTGCAATAGTCGATGAAAGTGGGGAAGCTGCTTCATCCGGCGCAAAACAAGAAGAACAACCTGAACCTGTTGCGCCAGCAGCGCAAGAGCCGCCTGCTGAGCATAATGAAGTGAAAGAAGCACCTAGCTCGAAATCAGAATCCACTTTCGAGCCTGGACAGCGCAGCATAAACAGCCCAATTGCTTCACCGGCTGCAAGGAGGCAAGCTAGGGAACAAGGCATTGATCTCACTGAAGTGAAAAGCCGGGACCCGCTTGGCAGAGTTCGAGTAGAAGATGTGAAATCTCACGGAACTGAGCCAACACCTGCAAAACCTTCACAGCCTCAACAAACGCCAGCTCCAAGCCGGCCGGCTGCTACCGGACAGACAACAGATAATGCAAGGCCTGTTGAGCGCGTCCGCATGTCACGCCGCCGCCAAACGATTGCAAAAAGGCTTGTTGAAGTCCAGCATACCGCTGCAATGCTTACTACGTTTAACGAAGTAGATATGACAGCAATCTTTGAATTGCGCAACCGCCGCAAAGAGCAGTTTCTTAAACAGCATGATGTGAAACTTGGCTTTATGTCATTCTTTACGAAAGCTGTTGTTGGTGCATTGCGAGCTTTCCCAAGAATCAACGCCGAGATTCAAGGCGATGAAATGCTTCTCAAAAAATACTATGATATTGGCGTTGCTGTTTCGGCTGAGGAAGGCCTTGTTGTACCAGTTGTTCGGGACGCTGATAAACTTACGTTTGCAGAAATCGAGAAAGAAATTGCAGATCTTGCTACAAAAGCCCGCAACAATAAATTGTCATTAAGTGATTTACAAGGTGGAACATTTACAATTACAAATGGCGGCATTTTTGGTTCGCTTATGTCGACTCCGATTCTCAATGCGCCGCAGGTTGGAATCTTAGGGATGCACTCCATCCAAAATCGCCCAATCGCTGTCGGAGACAAGATGGAAATTCGACCAATGATGTATATCGCACTTTCTTACGACCACCGGATTGTTGATGGAAGTGAAGCCGTTCGTTTTCTCGTGAAAGTAAAAGAAATGATTGAAGATCCTGAAACATTATTGTTGGAAGGATAATATGTCTCTATATAGAATGTAGAGAGGTAGCGAGTTAGCTGCCTCTCTTTTTTCCTTGTCAAATAAAAACAAATGAATTAAAATTAGTACCAGATCATAATATTTGATAGTAATTAATAATTACAAAGGAGATTTGCTATGAATGTGGGGATTTTAGGGCTCGGCAGGTATTTGCCTGAACGGATATTAACGAACAAAGATTTGGAAAACATGGTTGACACATCGGATGAGTGGATTCGTACACGGACAGGAATTGAAGAGAGAAGAATTGCAAGTGATGAAGTCAATACTTCTCACATGGCAACTTTTGCTGCTGAAAAAGCAATCAGCGATGCAGGGCTGACTGCTGAAGACATTGATATGATTCTTGTCGCTACTGTGACACCTGATCATGGTTTTCCTTCCGTTGCTTCAATGGTACAGCATAATATTGGCGCGCGCCAAGTGCCTGCAATGGATGTAAGCGCGGCATGTGCCGGTTTTATTTATGCGGTGGTAACAGCAAAGCAATTTGTTGAAACAGGTGTTGCGAAGCATGTTCTTGTTATTGGAGTTGAGAAGCTTTCCAAAATAACAGATTACACCGACCGAAATACTTGTGTGCTATTTGGCGATGCAGCTGGTGCAGCGATTATTGGCCCTGTTAGTGATAGGAAGGGCATCCTTTCTTTTGATTTGGGAACAGATGGGAGAGGGAAGAAGCACCTTTTCCAAGATGGTGATTTTATTTATATGAATGGCCGTGAAGTGTTTAAATTTGCGGTTCGCCAAATGGGAGAATCTTCTTTAAAAGTGATTGAGGACGCCAATCTCACCAAAGATGATATTGATTACTTTATTCCACATCAGGCCAACTTAAGAATTATGGAATCTGCCAGACAGAGACTAGACGTACCATTGGAAAAAATGGCCTATACTGTAAATAAATATGGAAATACGTCTTCTTCCACCATTCCTATCGCACTTTATGAAGCTGTAAAAGAAGGAAAAATAAAAGATGGCGACGTAATAGTAATGGTAGGCTTTGGCGGTGGACTATCTTGGGGAGCGATGGCTCTTCGTTGGGGAAAATAAGCAGTATATAGTTTCGCGAGAAGGAGAGGTATAATGGTAATGGATAAGAATCGAGTTGTTATTACTGGAATAGGGGCCGTAACGCCACTAGGATTAAATGCTGAAACGACTTGGGAAAATGCAATCAATGGCGTGTCTGGCATCGGCAAATTATCAAGAATAGATCCGGATAATTTTCCGGTAAAAGTAGCAGGAGAAGTAAATGATTTTGATCCGACAGCATTTATTGATCGGAAAGAAGCGAGAAAAATGGATCGGTTTACTCAATTTGCAGTTGCTTCCTCTTTAATGGCGGTGAAAGATGCAGAGTTAGAAATTACAGAAGAGAATGCGACAAGAGTAGGTGTCTGGATTGGCTCTGGTATCGGCGGGATGGAAACGTACGAAGAGCAGTTTGAAATTTTTCAAAAAAAAGGTTACCGCCGTGTCAGCCCTTTTTTCGTTCCAATGCTTATTCCTGATATGGCATCAGGGCAAGTATCAATTATTTTAGGTGCGAAAGGGATCAACTCATGTACTGTAACGGCGTGTGCTACTGGAACGAATTCAATCGGCGATGCCTTTAAAGTGATTCAGCGTGGTGATGCGGATGTTATGATTACCGGCGGTGCAGAAGCTCCGATTACTTCTATGGCTTTAGCAGGTTTTAGTTCGGCGAAGGCGCTCTCTTTTAATCCTGATCCTGAAACAGCTTGCAGGCCTTTTGATGCAGACCGTGATGGATTTATTATGGGTGAAGGTGCAGGAATTCTCATCTTGGAGTCACTCGAATCTGCAAAAAAACGGGGAGCAAGAGTTTACGCCGAAATCGTCGGATACGGATCGACTGGGGATGCTTACCACATTACAGCTCCTGCGCCTGAAGGAGAAGGCGGCGTCCGTGCAATGAGGCAGGCACTGCAAGATGCGAATATGAATCCTGAAGAAATTGATTATATCAATGCTCACGGGACGAGCACAGAGTACAATGACAAGTTCGAAACGATCGCGATCAAAACAGTCTTTGGTGACCACGCGTATAAGCTTGCGGTAAGTTCAACAAAATCAATGACTGGCCATCTACTTGGTGCGGGCGGTGCAGCAGAAGCAATCTTTTCAATTAAAGCAATCAAAGAAGGAATTATACCGCCAACGATCAATTATCAAACGCCGGATCCCGACTGTGACCTTGATTATGTCCCCAATGAAGCGAGAGAGAAAGAAATAAAGGCGGTTTTATCAAATTCCCTCGGATTTGGCGGACATAATGCAACCTTAATTTTTAAAGCATATAATGAATAATATGAAACATAACGGTTGAATGCAGCCCGTCTAAAAATAAGGCGGCTGCATTTTTCATTTGTTGATT
The DNA here is from genome assembly GCF_003097615.1 of Pueribacillus theae. Lineage (NCBI taxonomy): Bacteria > Bacillati > Bacillota > Bacilli > Caryophanales > Bacillaceae > Pueribacillus > Pueribacillus theae. The sequence goes on along the minus strand of NZ_QCZG01000006.1, from coordinate 78,907 downwards.
GGTTGGACAATCTTACCATTTTAACTACTATTTACCACGCCGCAGCCGTTTAATGGCTTTCACAAGAATAATAAGGGAGGTTGTCCCATATGAATGGAATATGAAGGTCGATTGAAAAAGGGAGTGTTCGTTTAACGATGAAAACGAATGCTGTGGAATGGGATAAACAATGATTTTTCGTTTTTTTCTTCTAATGGTCGGATTTGGCCTCTCTGTAATATCTGGTGTAACCCTTATCGCTTACTTAAATATTATTACAACTGGGCATGGCCTTGCGAAATATTTCGAATTTATTTTAACTCAACCGGAACCTTATTTGTTTTCTATTGGAATCGCACTTATAACTGGCAGTATTTACTTTCCATCTGGAAAAGACTAAAAAATGGACAAGAATAGGCTGAAAATGAGAATAAAACAAGATTTTCCTGACTATACTGTTTTTACAACAAACGTTCTTGAGAAACAGTTCTAAAGTGAGGGGTTACAAATGTTGTTTTTAAACGATGTTTGGGTGAATTGGTTTGAAGGAGAAGAAAATGGGTATAATGTGTGCTCTTTTCATGAGTGGAGAAAAGATGACTTTATCGAAGTCATTGATCAGGTGCCTGTTGTAAAGCTTGAACGTCCCTTATTTTTATATATTGAAAATGAGCTTTTAGATATCCCAGATGAATTATTAGAGGAAATCTATAACAAATCGTACGTAAGGAAAAATAGCTACCGTACACAAATTGAATATTGTTTTATCGCGACGGACGGAATGAATGTGCTTGCTGTAAACACGCTTGGTTATAAAATCCCAATCAGAAAAAGCCGCCTCATTCCCCGTCAGGAAAAAGCTGTTATTGAAATGGTAGAAAAAGAAAAAGCAAAAAAATATTTTTTTGAAAAATCAGCATTAAACAAGGAATACCATATTTTATCCCCGAGCCCTGATAGCATGATTGGCCTAACCCGTAAAGAAAGGCAGTTAAAACAACTCCTCTTTATGGCACTTGATCATCTCTATACAACAGGAAATGTAGCGGAAATACGCTATTGGTTGACAGAATGGCAGCCTGAACGCTATATTGAATTTCAATTAATGGACTTTGATGAGGCATGGAACCAGCTTTTTCATGCGCTTGAGCAAGGGTGGAGTGTCAAACATTATAAAATATGTGAAAAATTAATAAAGGGACATTCTTTCTTTGAGAAAATGTGGGAATTGGAAGAAGGGACACAAGTTAATTAAAAAGCTGTTCGCTTAGTGCGAACAGCTTTTTATAGTGAAACGATGATCTATTGATTTAGCACTGAAAAGCTGTATTTACACCAAATGAAATATGTAAAAAGTGAACAAATAGAAAGTACTTGTGTTTACTTTCTTTGAAGTCCCATTGCGCGTTCCGCTTTTCTTAGCATTTTATTCGCGGTTTCGCTCGCTTTTTCTGCCCCGTGGTCAAGAATATCATCGAGTTTTTCGGAATCAATTAATTCGAAATATTTTTCTTGAATCGGTCTTAACGTATTGACAACGACTTCGGCAAGGTCTGTTTTAAATTCGCCATATCCTTTCCCGCTATATTTTTGTTCAATCGATTCAATCGATTCATTTGAGCATAGTGAATAAATCGACAATAAATTCGAGATCCCCGGCTTGTTTTCTTTATCATATTTAATCGAATTGTCTGAGTCCGTTTGCGCGCTTTTTATTTTCTTTATGATTTGTTTTTCTGTATCAAGCATGCTGATAAAACCTTTTATGTTTTCATCAGACTTGCTCATTTTTTTTAATGGATTTTGAAGGGACATGATTCTTGCCCCGACTTTAGGAATTTGAGCCTCGGGTATTTTAAAAATATTGTTGTATCGTTTATTAAACCGTTCTGCAAGATCTCTTGTAAGCTCAATGTGCTGTTTTTGATCTTCGCCGACCGGAACAATGTCCGTACTGTAGAGTAAAATATCTGCGGCCATTAATGGAGGGTATGTCAGCAACCCTGCAGATACTGCTTCTTTTCCTTCAGACTTATCCTTAAATTGCGTCATTCTTTCAAGTTCTCCAATATATGCCACACATTGCAACATCCAGCCTAACTGCGCATGCGCAGGCACTTCGGATTGCACAAAAAGCGTTGAACGATCCGGATCAATTCCAGAAGCAATGTAAAGAGCCGCAAGACTCCGTGTGTTTTCTTTAAGTGTTTTCTTTTCCTGGGGAACGGTGATCGCATGCTGGTTGACGATACAAAAATAACAATCATTTTCTTCTTGCAAACCAACAAAGTGTTTCATCGCACCGAGATAGTTTCCAATGGTTAATGTACCGCTCGGTTGAATCCCTGAAAAAATGGTTTTCATCTTATTTCTTCCTTTCAATTAAAATTGAAATAAAAAAATCTATTCATCCGAATAGGGACGAATAGATCGTGGTGCCACCCTGATTACTCATCATGATGTTCATTAAACCATCAATCATCGAGTCACTCTAGGCTGCGGTAACGTGCAGCTGCCGATTTCATCTACTAAAGAAAGTAACAAATACTACCCGTTCGAAAAAATTGCTCAAAAGCCCATTCAATACTGGTTAACTGCCTGTTTGCACCAACCACAGACTCTCTGGAAGCGTCCCAATATTTACTCATCTTCTTCATCGCATTTCTTCATGTAGTATACAAACTTTTCCTTTAAAATGCAAATGCCAATGCTGCTTTCTAAAGGAAACATTCAAAAATTTATTATGGTACAGGGATGAACGGCACACCATTCCATTAACCAATGGCGCGTACTCTTCTTATCATAGGAGTAGGAAGAGTTTTTTGCCTAATTTAAAGGGAAAAGTAATTATGATATAATGGAAGTAACAAAAAACGGAAAAAGCAATGTTTGAAGGGAGGTTTTCCATGTGAAGTCGCGCGAAAAAAAGATTCGTAAAAAACGCTCCTTTTTAAGGGAACTGATACGTAAAAACTTAAAAAAATGGAACCCACAATCAAACAAAATGCCTGCCTCTTAAATGATTTAAATTTATTTAAATGGTTTAAAGGCCATAAAGTTAGGGAATACAAATTACGAACCTTTTGTGACAACCTATGAAACGGCTAACAAATGTAGTATAATTAAATTATGTTAATAACTAAAAGTAAGGAACTAACATTCATTATTTCCTTTTGAAAGGAGTGCAACAATTGGTAACATTATATACATCCCCAAGTTGCACATCATGTCGGAAAGCTAAACTGTGGCTTGAGGAAAACAAAATCGAATATGTAGAACGTAATATCCTTTCTGAAGCTCCAACCTTGGAGGAAATTAAAGCGATTTTACGCATGACGGAAGATGGAACAGATGAAATCATTTCTACTCGTTCCAAAACATTTCAGCAACTTAATTTAACCTTGGATACAATAAAGCTGCAAGATTTATACGAACTCATACAGGCGCATCCAGGATTGCTGAGACGGCCGATTATCATTGATGACAAGCGTCTTCAAGTGGGTTACAATGAAGATGAAATTCGCCGTTTCTTGCCGAGAAAGGTTAGAAACTACCAGCTTCGCGAAGCGCAGCGTCTCGTTAATTAAATACATTTATTTTATAAGCTCTGTTGAATCATTCCGCAGAGCTTTTTATTTTAATAAAAAATTCCACGCCCTTTTTATTTCCATAATAACTTGTTTTGTCATAAAATGAATATAATACTATATCCGTATTAATTAAGTAGGGAGATGGTAATCAAAAAACTCGGAATACTTTCCTTCCGAGCAAGGGGGTAGAAGGGAGAGGAATTGAAATGGAAATCGAAAGAGTAAATGAATATACAGTAAAATTTTTTATCTCTTATGGGGATATTGAAGATAGAGGTTTTGATCGAGAAGAAATTTGGTATGATCGGGAAAGAGGAGAAGAACTGTTTTGGGAAATGATGGACGAAGCAGCCAATGAAGGCGAATTTGAAATGGACGGACCTTTATGGATTCAAGTGCAAGCTTTTGAAAAAGGGCTTGAAATTATTGTAACAAAAGCGAAGTTATCCCATGACGGCTCTAAACTTGAATTGCCTATATCAGATAATGAGGAAGCTGAAATCTCGATCGAATATCAAGCTGATGAGACGAGTGGCAATCTTGAACCCGATTCTGCTGAGAATCAAAAAGATGATGGGCAATTGAAAAATAACGCAGCAAAAAAAGAGCGAAGTTATTTAATTAAATTTAAAGACTTCGAAGATGTTATCCATTTGGCCCACGATATGTATGTTGAAAACCTGACGAGCGATTTGTACGTTTTAGACGACATTTACTACATGTATATTACTTTTGATGAAGATGCTGCAAACGAAATGTTGGATCAATTAAGCGTCGTTCTTGAATTCGGAATAAAATCCAAAATAACGATCCACCGTGTCCGGGAATATGGAAAGCTCCTTATGGAAAAAACAGCATTGCAACAACTGAGAAGCTACTTCCCTCAAGCATAATTGGCCGCACATTCTATTTGTGCGGTTTTTTACACGTTAGGAAAGGATAAATTTGCAGCAAAGTAGAAAAGTTGACGTAGCAGCAAATTTTAAGTCCAAAGTATAAGTTATCATGAACGAAACTGGCTCCCTGCTCGTAACATCGTAGGTTAACTTGGTTAAACTGATTTATTGAAAAATCTAGATAGCCAAATCAGAGCTACATTACGAAAGGAGCCAGTAATATGAAGGATACCATAAAATACGTAGGTTTAGACGTGTCAAAAGAAAAAATTGCAGTAGCTGTTGCAGATGAAGGGCGTGGTATTCCAAGATATGTAGGCATGATCCCCCATACTGTTGAGGCAATTAAGAACCTAGTAAAACAATTAGGTGATCCACAACAACTTCGCATATGTTATGAAGCAGGCCCAACAGGATATGGATTATACCGATTACTATCGAGTCTAGGCATAGAATGTGATGTCATTGCACCATCCCTCATTCCACAGAAACCAGGTCAACGTATAAAAACCGATCGAAGGGATGCCATTCGCCTCGCACAACTATACCGGGCTGGAGAGTTAACCCCTGTGTATGTACCTGCAGAAGAAGATGAAGCACTTAGAGATTTAGTTCGTGCCCGCGAAGATGTGAAAGAAGATGAATTACGTGCGAAACATCGTTTAACAAAGTTTCTCTTACGGCATGATATCCGACCGCCTAAAGGTGTTAAAAAGTGGACAAGAAAATATTATGATTGGTTAAATACGCTGAAGTTTGAACATTCAACATCAAGAATCGTGTATGAAGAATATATGCACCAATTAACTGAGATAGAGCAGCGATTAAAGCGACTAGAAGAAGAGATCGAACGACAGGCAACGGAAGGTGTACACGCTCCAATGATTCAAGCTCTTCAAACATTACGAGGTGTAGCCATCATAACAGCAACCAGTTTAGTAGCAGAAATTGGGTCGTTTAAACGATTTGCCTCTCCACAGCAACTGATGGCCTACGCAGGACTTGTGCCAAGCGAGTATTCAAGTGGTGAAGTAAGACATCAAGGTAAGATAACCAAAACCGGAAATCGTCATGTACGTAGACTGCTGGTAGAGTCTGCTTGGAGTTATCGATACCAGCCCGCAGTTAAAGGAGAGCTGAAAAGAAGGCAAAAAGGACACCCGCCAACAATACTAAGCATATCATGGAAGGCTCAAACGCGATTGCACAAAAAATATTTTCGTTTACTATCCCGCGGAAAAGTTGCTGGAAAAGCTATTACTGCCATTGCAAGGGAGTTAGCAGGTTTTATTTGGGCAATTACACAAGAAATTGAGAAAAAAACGAAGTATCAAGCAATATAAAAAAGTGTATTTGATACATCTTACTCGTTGAAGAAGAATGCTTAATGCTTATGTGTTTAATCAATAAAAAAATAAAAAGGGTAAGAATAGGGCTGGAAGGCAAAGGTGAAAACCGGAAAGGAGAACCCACGAGTTGCCCTTGTGCTATGTTTTAAAAGACTAACGCACGTTATAAGTTAGTGGAAGCTCCTTTAGACGGAAAGATAAAATGTGAGGACCCACGAATATCAGAGTGCTAACCGCTGTAGAGAATTTTTGCCTTCGAGCCGTGCGCTTAACTTTTGGTAATAAAAGGAGGGGTATGTTGTTTCTCAGCTCAAAAAAGTATCTCAATCCCTAGATTGCCCGTCAAGGAAAACACTTGACCGTCAATCTAGGGATTGAGGAGAAGTCAATAAGCTGAGAAGGAAATCCCTTAACTTTATTAAGATAAAACTAGCTGAAAAAGAAAAGAAGCCGTAATAAGCTTCTCTTCTTAGAGTTGCCAAAAAACCAAGCCCAAAACAAAGACATGTGGGGAGCTTGACAGTTTCGTTCATATCAGGGCAACTACGCCTCTGTCTTCGCCTTTTAAGGCTCGCCAATCGGCGAGTTTTCTTTATTTTCACAGGGGTTGTTCAAAAAGGCACTTTAAATGCGATGGGGGACAAGTTCTCATCTTGCCATGACTTTTCACACAGTGTTTGATAAAGTAAAAGGAAGATTGCTTTTTTTATTAAAGGGGTTAATGAATGAAAAATCATTTGCAAATATTATTGATTTTACTTGTGATTATCCTCATTTCTATTTTTTCGAAAAACTTACTTGGACAAACAATCCCAAACATTACAAACATCCTTATAAGTGTTTGCGCACTTTTTATCGCCATTTTAATTTTTTTGGAAAATCGCCATCCATCCACTACAATCACTTGGCTCATCGTATTAATTTTATTTCCGATAGTTGGCTTTGCCTTTTACTTTTTAATCGGTCGAAATTATCGCAAAAAACGCATGTTTAAACAAAAAGCAATCCAAGATGAGCAAACGTTTACTGAGATACAAGAGACAAAAATATTGAACGAAAAAATGCTTTCAAAAATGGGAGACGATCACCAGCTTTTGTTTCAGCTTGCACACAATTTGGCGAAATCACCCATCTCTTTTCAAAGTGAAACTGAAGTACTGACAGATGGGGAACAGACATTTGCCAAAATTTTGGAATACCTTCATCTTGCTGAAAGTTATATCCACCTTGAATATTACATCGTCAGAAATGATCAAATCGGAACTTTAATTAAAAATACATTAATTGAAAAAGCGAAAAAAGGAGTAGAGGTTCGCTTTTTATATGATGCGGTAGGAAGCTGGAGACTTTCGAGCAAATACATCGAAGAACTTCGGCGTGCAGGTGTAAAAATGACCCCATTCTTTCCTGTGGTATTCCCTTTCTTTAACAACAAAATTAACTTTAGAAACCACCGTAAAATCATCGTCATCGACGGAAAGTACGGGTTTATGGGAGGATTGAATATTGGGGACGAATATTTAGGAAAGGATAATTATTTCGGATATTGGCGTGATACACACCTTTTCGTTAGAGGAGAGATTGTACGAAGCTTGCAGCTTATCTTTATTAAAGATTGGTACTATATGACAAATGAGAAATTGTTATCAGAAAAATATACCACTGCAGAAATGTTAAATACATTAAAATTAAGCGGCGTGCAAATGGTGGCGGGCGGCCCTGACAATGAATGGGAAGTCATCAAAAATCTTTTTTTCTCGATGATTATGGCTGCGAGAAAATCCATTTGGATTACATCACCATATTTTATTCCTGATGAGGATATATTAAGCGCGCTTAAAATTGCTTCATTATCAGGGATTGATGTAAGATTGCTTGTTCCATCAAGTCCAGATAAAAAAATTGTTTTTTACGCTTCCAGGTCGTACTATCCCGAATTAATGGAAGCCGGAGTTCGAATTTTCGAATACCAAAAGGGATTTTTGCATAGTAAAGTGATGATTGTTGATGGGGAGCTAGCTTCAATCGGGACATCAAATATGGACATGCGCAGCTTTCACTTAAATTTTGAAGTGAATGCCTTTTTGTATCGGACGAGAAGTACAGAAAGGCTTGTCTCAGATTTTTTAAATGATATGAATGAATCAAAAGAAATTCATCTTGATGACTTTAAATCCCGTTCATTAGTGGAAAGAGTCATCGAATCAATGTCTAGACTATTATCCCCACTTCTTTAATAGAAGCGGGGATTTCAATGTTTTATCACGCTAATTCCTTGATAAGCCTCGATTTATCGGCTTAATCTTCTGCTTGGCCTTAATAATTTAACCTTTGTTCGCTCATCTTCTGCTCTCTCTCTTACAGGCGTTCTTTTGTCATGATGATGGTTTTTCATTAAACGATGGTATTGTTCAATCATTCGGTTAAATTGATGCTCATCAATTCGATCTGTCGCAAGAAGAGAACATGCATACATATAAGCCATTGAAACAGTGTCGATGTTGATCTCAATATCAACATCGGAATTACCGCTATGTTGGATGGCTGATTTTAATTCATTATCCATAAATAATCTCCTTTCGAAAAAAGATATAAACAAGGATACAAACAAGATGTTTGTATCCTTCAACAACAATCTTTTTTTGCAATGAGGGAATACATCTTTAACAGCAGTCTCTGTGTTTCCGATGGCGCCTACGTTCCTGCTCCTCTGCGTGTTCCTCTTCCTCTTCATCATGCTCTTGTGCTTGGAATACTTTATCATCCACTCTAATATCTACATAGCTGTTCCCGCTTTTAAATACTTTGGCGATATTAACATTTTTGTCACTTAATTTGTTTCTGTTTTCATTTTCTGTAGCTTCTTCTTCTTCACGTTCGCAATGTGACCAGTAAAATTCCCGGTTGCTCATGTTTTCCCTCCTTTCTATGTTACTAATATGCTATGTATAAATAAAAACGTTGGTTGGACAAATCGTCTCGGTAAAAAGTTGATTTTCAAGTAAAGCAATTTTAATAAATTTTGGCCGAGATCGTTCCCAAATAAAAATATCCTTCTTAGAGAAAGTGGTTAAAAAATAAAAACATGGGTACAAAATCTTATCCTGTCCAAAGTGAATGGCAGAGAATTCGAAAAATTTCTTTACAGCAAAGTGGGGGAGGAAAAATAATTTTTCTTCCCCCGCTTTTATTTTAAGTGCGCGCGCCAAGCAAGCCCTCATTGCTGGGATGGCAACACAACATTGTCTAGTGAAGAACGCACCCCCCTTTCGTTCACACGTTCAGAAGAAGGCAAGAGCCAATAAACCCCTAGAAAATGGCTAAGGATAGTTGCCAAATTTTCATTTATAGGATGCTATCCATTACGGTTTTCGGCTAAGCATCATAGATTGTATAAGTAAAACAGACAATGAATGAAGGGAGCAAGACATGAACATTGTAACGGTCCTCGGAACAAGACCTGAAATCATTCGTTTGAGTTTAATTATAAAGAAATTGGATCAGTTGGCTGATAAACATATTTTGGTGCATACCGGACAAAACTTCACTCCTTCTTTAAGCAATATCTTTTTTGAACAACTGAAATTGCGAAAACCAAATTATGTGTTGTCGAAAAAAAAACAGGTGTCATTGGGAGAACAGCTTTCCACCATGTTTAGTGGTCTTGAGAAGGTCTTCCATAAAGAAAAACCAGACAAAGTTTTAGTTTTGGGAGATACAAATAGTGGATTGGGAGCTATTTTGGCAGAAAGAATGGGAATTCCTGTCTTTCATATGGAAGCCGGAAATCGTTGTTTTGACCTGAATGTCCCGGAAGAAGTGAATCGAAAGGTCATTGATGCCGTTTCTTCTATCAATCTTCCATATACGCAAAATAGTAAAGAAAACCTTCTACGCGAAGGGATTCCTAAGAATAGAATCTATGTAACTGGAAATCCGATCTACGAAGTGTTGAATCATTATTCTGACCAAATCAAAAATAATACGATTTTAGAAGATCTTCACCTTGTATCGAAAGACTATATCCTTGTCACGACACATCGCGCTGAAAATGTTGATAATCGGAAGCGCTTAGTTGGGATTATGAATGGGTTAAACAAGGTGGCGGACACTTACAAAAAACGTATTATTTGCAGTCTTCACCCTCGCACCGCATCAAAATTAGACCAGTCCATTCCTGATAACCTTTCTCCTTTCATTGAATTTCATGAGCCATTTGGCTTTTTTGATTTTGTACAACTTGAAAAGAATGCCTCACTCGTTTTAACAGACAGCGGGACCGTACAGGAGGAGTGCTGTATTTTTCAAGTGCCGGCTGTCACGATTCGAACGACAACAGAGCGGCCGGAAACGATTGAATGTGGAAGTAATATACTTTCTGGAATCCAATCGGATCAAATATTTAATGCCGTCAATGTGATGATAAATAGGCAGACCGGCTGGACTTGTCCAGAAGGGTATACAGATCCAGATGTATCCGACAAAGTTTTGAAATTATTGTTAGGAGGAATTGGTGTTGTTTGAAAATAAAATCATTTTAGTAACAGGGGGAACCGGTTCTTGGGGATATGAATTAGTCAAGCAACTACTAAAGAAAAATCCAAAAGAAATTCGTATCTTTTCAAGAAACGAAAATAATCAAGTCACAATGAAACGAACATTCGAATCAGATCCCCGTTTAACATTTATCATTGGTGATGTAAAAGAACAAAATTCTGTTTTCAAAGCTTGCGAAAATGTTGATATTATTTTTCATTTAGCGGCATTAAAGCATGTAACCGTATGTGAAGAACAACCATATGAAGCGCTAAAAACGAATGTACATGGTACACAAAATGTGATTGATGGTGCGATTGCAAACCAAGTGAAAAAAGTTATCTATGTATCAACGGATAAAGCAGCAAATCCGTCTAATTTCTATGGGTTTACAAAGTCAATCGGAGAAAAATTGGCAATCCATGCAAATATTTTGGGTGCAAATACAAAATTTGTTTGTATACGTGCTGGAAATGTGCTTGGCTCGAATGGAAGCGTCATCCACATCTTTAAGAAGCAAATAAAAGAACGGGAAAAAATTACGATCACTCACAAGGAGATGACCCGTTTCTTTTTAAATCTTGAAGATGCCATCTCTCTTTTATTTAAAGCTGCTGAAGATAGCAAGGGAGGCGAAATATTTGTTATGAAAATGCCTGCATGTCATATCGTAGACCTTGCGGAAGTATTGGCAGAAAACCATAACGTAAAAGAGATTGAAATGGAAGAATTAGGAATAAGGCCAGGAGAGAAGCTGCATGAAATTCTTTTTTCGGAATATGAAAGTCAAAATACTGTCACCTATGATTCTAACTATTATGTCATATTGCCCTTTATTCATATAAAAGGATTGAACGACCATTATCGGAAATATGAACAAGCGAACTTGACTAGCTATAAGTCAAGTGATTACTTGATGTCCAAAGAAGAAATCAAAGAAATGCTTAAAAAAGGGAAGTTCATTCCATGATAGTGTTTTTATTTGGTAGTCAAGGAATGGCAGGACATATGATTGCCAATTATTTAAAAAGAAAGACTGATTTATTCGTTTATACAAGTTCGAGATATGAGTCGGATTCGAACCATTATCAACTAGATGTTTTAGATAATGAAAAAGTCAGAAAAACCCTTAATCAGGTGAAACCAGATATCATTATTAATTGCACGGGTATTTTAAACCAATATGCAGAAAACGATCCAAAATTAGCCTTCCTTGTAAACGGACTATTTCCACATCGACTTGTTGAATGGGCTGATAAGAATGACGCAAAAGTCATTCAAATTAGTACCGATTGTGTCTTTTTAGGAGTAAGCGGAAATTATAGTGAAAATGATAAACCTGATGGCCAATCGGTTTATGCGAAAAGCAAAATACTAGGAGAATTGACCGACACGAATCATTTAACCATTCGCACATCGATCATCGGCCCAGAGTTAAAAGAAAATGGAATCGGATTGTTTCATTGGTTTATGAAGCAACAAGGACAAATTTTAGGATATAAAAATGTTCTTTGGAATGGTGTAACTACGCTGGAACTAGCTAAAGCTATCCATTCCTTGATTGAACAGCAAACTGCTGGACTTTATCACTTAACTGCCCCAACAACCATTTCAAAATATACTCTATTAAAAAAAATCCAAACCATCTTTCATAAAAATGATGTAACGATCTTGCCTTCTGAAACACCTGTTTTAAACCGCACATTGATAAACACCCGAACGGATTTTAGTTATGAGGTATCTGATTACGATAAGATGCTTTTGCAGTTAAAAGAATGGATGGGTAGCGGTGGAGAATAAAAAAATTCTTATAACAGGTGCAACCGGTTTTACTGGCGTACATGCCGTTCAATATTTTAAAGAAAAAGGATATAAAGTAGTTGGTACATCAAGAAAAAATGCAAATGATCAAATGTTAAAAGTGGATTTAACAAGAAGAGAAGAAGTGTTTCATATCATGGAATTTGTAAAGCCAGATTATGTACTGCATTTAGCTGGACAAAACGCTGTTAACACATCATGGGGAGATCCATTAGCTACATTTGATGTGAACCTTCTAGCTGCCTTACATGTGCTTGAAGCCATAAGGATTCATCAGCCTAAAGCAAAAACAGTGGTTGTCGGATCAGCACTTGAAGATGTATTGAAAGAAGATCATCCTGCGTCTCATCCGTATGGATTAAGTAAAACATTTCAAAGTTGGGTGGCGAGAAAATGGGCTGAATTGTTTGGATTGCATATTGTCACAGTAAAGCCAACAAATTTAATTGGTCCAGGTTTTTCTAATGGTGTATGCGCGCTATTTGCAGAAAAAATTGCAAACATGGAAAAAAGAAATCAATCCGCAACCGTTACAATAACTAATCCAGATATAAAAAGAGATTTTCTTGATGTTCGCGATGCTGTGAAAGGGTATGACGTTGTATTACAGAAAGGAAATAGTGGAGAATGTTACGAAATGGGTACTGGAGAATTTGTATCTATAAAGACAATCGTAAAACATTATCAAGAAATGGCTTATTTACCTTTTCTGGTAAATATTCAACATCAGTCTGCCCAATTGACAGTCCCTGCTTTAAATAACGAGAAGCTTTTTAAAATTGGTTGGAAGCCAACAATATCCTTAAGAAAATCATTGTTGGATACTTTAAATTTTTACAGACAAAACAGTTGATTCAACTGAGAGGGCTATCAGATGGATAAAGTATCGATTATTATCCCTTTTTATAATTGTGAGTATGTTGATCAAGCGATTGAAAGTGCATTAAATCAAACCTATTCGAATATTGAAGTGATTGTTGTTAACGACGGGTCTACGAAATTTACCGAAAAAATTGAACCTTATAAAGAAAAAATTAAACTGATCGAAAAACCAAATGGTGGTACAGCTTCAGCGCTAAATACCGGCATACAAAACGCAACAGGCGAATATATTGCATGGTTGAGCTCCGATGATATATTTTATCCGAATAAAACGGCTGATCAACTAGCTTTTATGCACAATCGAAATGCTGACATTAGCTATGGTGGTTTTGTGTTAATTAATGGGGAAGGGAAAATAACAAGACCTTTTATGCCAAGTACGGGAGTTTCTAAGCGGTTGGTTTTTCTTAAAGTAATGAAACGGCAATGTCTTATTAATGGATGTACAGTCATGGCCAAAAAAGAAGTGTTCAACCGTTGCGGTTTGTTTGATGAATCGCTATTTTATGTTCAGGATTATGATATGTGGCTACGAATTGTACAACATTATCATTTTCACTTTCTTAATAAGCCGATTATTCAATATCGAATTCATCCCAATATGGGGACAATCCAGCATAAGAAAGAATTGTTAATGGAAGAAACGCAAATCCGTAAAAAATACCGAAATACTTTGAAGCAAATGATTGATCTAGAAAAAAAGCGAAGCTTATTTCCCCAAAAGGGGGAATAAGCGGTTTTTAAAGAATATTTTTTGCTTGCTTATACATTTCAAGCGTATTGTTAGCCAATTTAGTTAATGACCAATGATTTTCTCCCCATTCTTTTGCACGGCTTGCCAATCGTTCTCTAATCGGATCATTATTAAGAAGATAATTCATTTCTCTAAATAATTGTTGACTATCTCCTACAGATGCAATAAACCCTGTTTCGCCGTTAGTAACCATCTCTGGTAACCCGGCTGCATTGCTCACGATGACAGGAACACCAGCTACTTGAGCTTCCATCACCGAATGGGGCTGTGTATCTTGCAAACTTGGAAGTACAAATAGATCAGCTTGTTTAAGATAATCCAATACATTATTCTTCGTTCCTAAAAATTCAACCTGATTTGCAATACCTAATCTTTGGCATTGGAGTTGAAGTTCTTTTTTTAAATCCCCTTCACCGAGAATCCAACATACCCAATCATTTCTGTGTTTCTTTAATTGTCCAAGCGCATCTATCAGATGATGGATGCCTTTTAAATATACAAGCCGGCCAGAATAAAGGATAACCTTTTTATCTTTAGGCTTTGAAATAGCGGATTTTGCTTCGGTTTTATTTAAAAGCTGTTTTATGTCGATAGCGTAAGGAAAAGTTCTCAGTTTTTGAGGTGAAACAGAAAATTCGTTAATGAGCTTATTAAACATCCATTTCGACTGGGTATGAATCAGATCACTAGAGCGATATCCTTCCTTTTCTAAGGAATTGTGATACTTGTATTCAGATAAATTTTTAATTTGGTTATCATTAAAGTTCCGATACTGATTTTTTAGATGGTAGAATATTGCCCCTGATAAATAACCATGGGCACTTAATACTAAAGGAATTGATTTCGGTTTTATTTTGCTTATTACATTTGCAGCAATAACGTCTTGTGCGTGTATGATATCATATTGTTCCAAACTATAATTTAAAGCCGATAATTCCATATAATAACAATTTGCCTCAACATTTAACATCAATGAATTACCATCTTTTTGTTGTTTAAAAGGAATAACTTGTTTTCTAGGTCGTTTTCTCTGGTTAAGTTGAAGTTGTCTTCTGTCCATTTCTTGTTCTCCGATAATACGATAGTTCCCGCTTTCTGAATTAAGACTGAAAATATCGACTGTATGTCCACAGCTTTCAAGTTGGTTTTTTAATTGTGAAACAAACGTCCATATACCTCCCAATGAAGGTAGTGGGTAATATGACGCAAGTAAGATTTTCATCTTTTTCTAACCTTTCCTTATTTGTCACTTTTACTATATGTTTACATCCGTATAGATGTTATCCAAGATGTCTGAAAGGTTTTTCAATGTAACAAAAGTATAAGGCAGCAGGGAGGAATATAAAGTGGAATTTCCGAAAGTGTCGATTATCATCCCTTTTTACAATTGCCAATATGTTCAGCAAGCGATTAAAAGTGCTTTAAACCAAACCTATGTAAATAAAGAGGTAATTGTTGTTAATGATGGCTCCACAAAATATACAGAAAAAATAAAACCTTTTTTAAACCGAATTAAATATGTTGAAAAACCAAATGGTGGTACGGCAAGCGCTTTAAATGCTGGTATTAAGGTTGCGACTGGAGATTATTTTTCGTGGTTGAGTTCAGATGATCGATTTATGAACAATAAAACCCAAATCCAAATGGACTTTATGCAAAAACACCAAGCGAAAATCTCCTATACGAACTACCATGTTATTAATGACCAATCAAAAATCATCAGAAAAAATTTAGGTAAGATCATTGTTGATAAAAAAGAATTTTACCGTTATTTGAAGAACAAATGCCATATTAATGGTTGTACAGTAATCATAAGAATGGAGTTGTTTGATAAGGTTGGTTTATTTGATGAGAAACTAAAATTTACACAGGATTATGAGATGTGGTTACGTGTTTTACAGCATGAAGACTTCCATTTCTTGAATCAGCCATTACTTCTATCTCGCTATCATACTGACATGGGTACGCTTAAATTTCAAGAAGCGCTTCAAGTTGAAAAACAGATGGTAAGTAAAAAATATGAAGCCATGTTAAATCAAAAAATTGAGCGCTTAAGTTAAATAAAAAGAAGGAGGGATCTAAAGAAACTGCCTTCCTCCTTTTTTATCCCGCATTAACTGAGTAAGACCCCCTTCCAAAACAGCCAAAGCTGGGGGTCTTACTGCTAGTTATATTACTTTACTATGGATGGAGTAAACGGCATTCATACCTTCGTTTTCAAGAGATTGCTCCCACAATAATGTTTCATTTTTTAAATCATAACAAGAAATTCTTGTAGGCAGAACACCATATCCTCCTTTCCACTGTTCCTTCCCATCAGCAGTTACAATTTTTGACGGCCTAACTCTCGTAAATCCTACGATCACCTTATGATCATTTACTACTTTTATCCCTCGACACCAACCTAAAGGATGATCAGTATTCGTCATCTTTTTTAAATTATGCACTTTTAAAACTTTAAGGTTGTTACTATCAGCAAGCACGATGTGTCCGTCTACTTGAGTAAAATAAATTTTTCCACCGTAAACAACACCATCATGAACAAGTTCACGACCGATTTTTATTCTCTGTCCCGGTTTCGATAAACATACTGCATCCTTCTGATGGCAACGGGTTGCCCAAATATCATTTCCAATGTTAAATACATAATTAGGATGAGACTCGTGTGGTTTTGTTGTCGGGACTTTTCGGTAATCAATTGTTTTGGAAAAACGTTCCCAAGGATCTTTCCCCAACACATTCCATACATTTAAAATTTCACCTTTAGGCGAGACTTCTAGTACCATGTCTAAACCGGTATTTACAATTAATAAGTTTCCCTTGTTTGTTGGACGTACATGATGAATATCATTAAAACACGGAAGAGAGAGGTAACCCACTCTTCTGAAGGAAGGAAGTGAATAAGTCAATACTTCTGTTTGTGTACCAACATACAAATGATTGTTATCTACTGTTGCAGCCGTAAAAGAAATGGAAGGGTTTACTGCTGGACAAACGTCTGCAGGCGAAACATAATCCAAACGTTTTTCAACGGTTTTATTTGCGGAATCGACTTCTAAAATAATCCCTTTTTTATATTGTTCCCAGTCTTTAAGAACCTGATTCTTTTGTTGGGCTCCAACAACGTAAAATTTCAAACATCACACCTTCTTTCATGAATCAAATAATTTTGTCCATTGTACCAGTTCAATTTTTGCTGATTTATGGTTTATATTTTATTCCCAAAGTTGTAAGCATTTTAATAAAGTTACGGCAATACAAGTCTGGATTAAAGTGGGATTTCACATGTTCAAAGGCATTTCGACGGATATTTTCTCTTAGTTGATGATTCGACATTAATTCTTTTGCTTCTTTGACTGCTTCACCTACATTGCCTAATGTGTAATATTTCCCGGTTTGATTATGAATAATGGAACTTCTTACACCGTCAGAATCTGTCGTCAACACGGGGCATTTGCAACTCATCGCTTCAAGAAGGGAGTAAGGGGCTCCTTCTACCTTAGATGTGGAACATAGGAATCCACCCGAATCGCCGATGATGGAGAAATGATTAGCCATTTCAGAATGAGGGACATTTTGGCGGATAGTTATGCTCCTTTCCAAATTTAGTTGTTTTATTAATTTCCTGAACTCAACTCTTTCTTGAGGATGACTTAAACTGGGGTCTTCAAACATACATAACTTTATATTGGAATTGTATTGGTTGATCAGTTGATAACCGATATGCAGAAATTCTCTCCAGTTCTTGTTATCTTCAATTCGGCCAATCCAGGCAATGATTGGAACACTTTCTTTTTGTAATGCTCTGTAAGAAAAATGACTAGTATCAAAACAATTATTGAAACTAAACTTTGGAATTGAAGGATATAGTTCAT
Source organism: Pueribacillus theae (assembly GCF_003097615.1). NCBI lineage: Bacteria > Bacillati > Bacillota > Bacilli > Caryophanales > Bacillaceae > Pueribacillus > Pueribacillus theae. Next base: position 61,225 of record NZ_QCZG01000006.1, on the reverse strand, counting down.
CGAATAATTGTATAATGTGAGGGGTATTTGGATTTAGTAGTCCATCAGCATACTTTTCAACAAATGGTTTGGCATTCTTAAATACTTTCCTTGCTACATCTTTCGGCCCATATCCCTGAATTTCAATGATCATCTTTCCTTGGTAACCCAACTTCCTAAATCGGGGCAATGCTTTGAAATCCGAAACAATGATGACAGCTTGATAATTTCCATCCTCTAAGATTTTTTTTATTTTAGTGTTATCATTTGTTATAAACGTTGAAGCGTTGTGATCATTAATTAAATTTCTCTTTTTTTCATAATAAAGGAAATGAGCATTAATGTTATATTTTTTAAGTGCAATACTCCTTTGCCGGTTTAATGTCTCAACACCACCACTTGGTACGTAATAAACAAAAAGTATATTCATTCATGTCCTCCTTAGAGACTTTCTAAAGGGTATGATAGGTTTCCTTTAATCCTTTAAAAATGTCAAACTTCGGATGCCATTTCAGTAATTGATGTGCCCTCCTATTATCAAGGCAGCTATGTTTAATATCGCCTATTCTTGCGGGTTTAAAGACGGTATCAATTTCTGAGCGATGAATTTGTTTTAGCATTTTTAACAGGTGATTAATCGATGTGCTCTGTGCCGTGCTGATGTGAATGGTTTTCTGGTTTCCCCGATTGATAGCAAATAAGTTTGCTTGAACAACATCTTTCACGTAGACAAAATCACGTGTTTGCTCACCATCCCCGTAAATAATTAAAGGACTTTTATTTTTAATTTTATCTAAAAAAACCGCGATCACACCACCTTCTCCTTTTGCTAATTGTCTTGGCCCATAAACATTTCCATAACGGAGAATCGTATAGGAAATTCCATACAACTGACTAAATAAACGGATATACGCTTCAGCAGTTAATTTAGATAAACCGTAATAGGAAATGGGGATGGCCAAGTCATCTTCAGATATCAGCTCTTTTTGTAAACTTCCGTATACTGCAGAGGTAGAAGAGAAAATTACCTTCTTTACAGATGCTTCGTGACCTGCCTGAAGCACATTGATTGTTCCGTTAATATTAACATCTGCATCATCTCGCGGATTACGGATAGATCGTTCTACATCTGCCTGAGCAGCCAAGTGGAATAGGGCATCTGGTTTTTCACGTAAAATAATTTCTTTTGCCTTTTCACTTCGAATGTCTTCAATGTGAACAACAGTACTTGAGTGTATATTGTGCAAATCACCCGATGTTAGGTTGTCTAGCACATGCACTTCTGCACCGTTATTGATAAGCTCTTCAACAAGATGCGAACCAATAAAGCCAGCCCCTCCAGTTACGATAGCTTTCATAAATCCTTCTCCTTTGATATTTTTCATATCGTATGTTTTATGAAAGGAGAGGTTTCAATTTAGTTTTTTCAACGAACAAATGGCCTATCAGCTTTTACTACTTTTTTGTTAAATGAAGTCCTCTATCTAACACCAAGGAAATTTTCGATTCATACATTGAATGAAAGGAGTTATTACCTCTTTGTTTGAATTATCAAAAAATGGAAGTGATGTTTTTGAGTGAACAGCATATTCATTGGCATGACCAAACTGTAAAAAAACAAAACAGGGAAAAACTCAATGGACATAAAAGCTTTGTTCTATGGTTTACAGGTTTATCGGGATCGGGTAAATCTACGCTCGCTAATGCCTTAGAAATGAAGTTACACAAATGTGGGCTTTCTACCTATTTGCTTGATGGTGACAATATAAGACGTGGTTTAAATGCTGATTTATCGTTTTCCAGCAGTGACAGAAAAGAAAATATAAGACGAGTAGGTGAAGTGGCGAAGCTGTTTGTTGATGCAGGGTGTATTGTCTTAACAGCTTTTATTTCTCCCTTTGAAGAGGAAAGGAAAAAAGTACGAAGTATGTTCCATCATAATGAATTTATAGAAATATATGTAAAATGTCCACTAGAAATTTGTGAACAAAGGGATCCAAAAGGGTTGTATAAATTGGCGCGAATTGGAAAAATAAAAGATTTTACTGGTATTTCATCCCCTTATGAACCTCCTCAAAACCCGGATATCATAGTAGATACACACCAATTGACTATAGAAGAAAATGTAAGAGAAATTGTTTCCTATCTCCAGCAAAGGAATTATATCCTAACTCATTGCTAAGGGGTGGGTGGAGAAATACAAAGGCGTATTTCTCCCGTTTCATTTGAAGTTGTTTATGATTTCTGTTACATCATGTAGGCGGAGCAAATTTTTTCTTCGTTTTCTTCTTTCGTAAACTCATGAAAGTCTGTCTTCTTTTCCCTAACAATTCAAGAAAGAAAGTAGCTCTTTTCTAAATTTCTTTATCTTGTCGGCCTCCAAGTAACCCTTCCACAGCTTTTACATCCTTTACTTTTGGGGAGATCAAATAAGGATGTAGAAGGCCTTGCCCGCCTTTTCTCTTTTACTTCTCTATATAAGGCTTGTAATTCCGATTTTTTCAAAATATCACCTCTTATTTCGTTAGAATATACTTGTATAGTATTCGATGATCGTTATTCCTGTGTATTTGTTTAATTTTTTCTTTTAAAAGGATTAATCGTTGATGACTGTTTGTTTTTGGTTGATTGAAAAGGATTGATTTGTTTACTTTGGGACGGCGAATGATTTTTAAAAGGGTTGAATGGTGTAGGTTTTTGTTCATGAAGAATATGCCGATCAACTGATGGGTTCTGTTCCTCCTGATTTTGGGCAATTTCCGGTGGAATTTCAGGCCAAATCTTCTTGTTTAATTTTTCTTGCAATAATGAAAAATGAGGATTAATCGGTCGCATTGCCTTTTCGATAAGTGATGAATATACATCAAATGGAACATGTGAAATGGGCTTCATTTGGTCTCGTAAAAAAAATTGGATAACAAGATACGAAATGATTTCTTTTTGTTCGTCTAACCCAACGTTGTTAAATGTAAGGGTTAGTAGCGGATTTCGAACAGGGAGCCATATGTTTTGATGAATCATTCGCTGTAAATCCCGTCCAACGTTATTGGCGTATTTTAATCGGTATGTCAGGTTTCCTGAAGCCAATGAAATTGGAGGCAGATGCCTTTCATTCCTTTCAGAAATTTCTAATAGTAAATCACTTTCACTTTCTACAAAATGGATATGGGTGTGGGCAAGGATGTCTGCTAAATGATCTTGTTCTTTTTTTTGCATGTTTTTTATACAGATTGTTTGCGAAGAAAGACCGGGTTCAATGAAGAGCTCTTGCTTATTAAACAGTAAACCCCAATAGGGGGCGAGCACGCTGAGCGCATCCAATTCACTTTCTTTAAGGTAACAAATCACGTGATTACGATACAAAATTGGGTTCATGAAAAACTCCCCCTTGAGAAATGGGCATATACCGTTGTTACATTCATCCCTCTATTTCCATAGTATGTAGTGAATTATCCTATCATGATAAAGAAAGGAATGAAATGAATGAGCCACAGTCATTACCGAAAACAATATCCGGTAGATTCGAACAGCCTTCAAGATGAATGCATCAGGGTTCAGAAGGTTTATGACTGGGTTACAGATGCGCTGACAGTCGATCAAATCGTTCACTTTACGCCAGAACAACTCAAAAAAATAGAGCATGCGATGGAAGACCCCAGCCGACGGCCGCTTCGAATTGTTTGCGATGTACCCGAAACCGGACATTTAATTGGATTGCATTTTAAAGAAGATCATTGTGATTCCGGTGTACATTGTGAGCAAGTCGGTGAAAAACGAGATGTGACCGTACCGGTAAACGGTAGATTCACAGATGCCCAGCTTGTCGATCTCTTGTTTACTGCGGATATAAAGGTGAGTGTTATTGATCGCCACGGTAAGGAAGTTACATCGTTAAACTGCAATGCATCAGTGTTTGAACCTTTCATCCTATGTTATCCTGACGGGACAGAATTGTTCTGTAAGGTAACGAAGGTATTTTGCAAAATTCCTTCTGGTACCGTTCTGTTAAATTCGCCTTGCCCAAGATCATTTAAACTTCACGTCACATTCTGTGTCGATATTCAAGTAGAGGCAGAGGTGAAGCTTGAAGTTCTCGCTAAATTCTGTTCTCCAAGAGAAAACGACATTGAGGCTCCTGAACTTGGCGAACAGTGCCCAGAAATTGTGTTTCCTGAACAATGCCCAGATATTTTTCCTCGACAAAACTGTGATTGTTCAGCAGAAGCGGAAGCAAGCGGGATAACTCCTCACGATGCGACAGAACATGGAAGGATTGGTATTTTTGCCGACATCTGTCCGAACTGCAGCTTAGTTGACAGCGAATTTTCAATGACATTCGATGATACAGATACTTCCGATGGTTTGAAGGATGTCTCTTTTAAGGCAATCGATTTTGACCAATCTACATTAGTATGTGAACCTTGCCATGGTGATGGATTAATCTTAAAAATAAGCGGGTCAGGACGTACGAATAAAGACAGAATGTTAGACTTTAATCTTGCGTTAGTAGATAGCCCAGAAGGAGATCAATTCCAAATTCAACTCTTCGACAGGTGGGGCAAGAAAGAATTCGATTCAGGAATTGTAGACGTGACTGAAGGTAAAATTAGAGTCGAAGATTGTGTAACATTTCAAGATTTGAAATATAAAAAAGCTCCTTAAACATGAAAAGTAAAGGAATAAATCAGGATGGCATAAAAGGGAAACCGGTTATGCCATCCGTTTTTATGCATAAAGCATAAATTTAAGCCAATCTGGCTTCTGGCCTCTGGCGCAAGAAAATCGCGCAAGCGTTTTTTCTTGCGTACGTAAGGCAGGCTCTTTTTCCCGTTTTTTACATATGATGAAATAGATGAGGAAGACAGGAGACAAGGAGGTATTTGTTTGTCAAAATTAAGTGATTTAAGCCATCCACGATTAGTTTTACGAACGATGTATTACCAAGATATGACGCTTAAATTAGAAAAAGAGGTTGCTTTCAAAGATTATGAAATCAGTAAATTGAAAAAGCAATTAAAAAAATTGCAGGCAGAAAATAATGGACGATCCGATGAACGAAATCACAAAGAAAAAATGGAGCAATACAATCAGCAACTGCAAAAGCTTGAAGAAGAAAACAAACAATTAAAGGAAAAACTCGAATCAATGAAAGACATCCAAACATCAAATCCGGAATTAGAGAAAAAAATTGAAGGATTTGAAGAATTGTTGAGCGAGATTCAAATCGAATTGACACAAAAGGAAAAAGAAGTGGATTATTACAAATCAAGAGTTAAAAACCTTGAAAAGAGGGCTCCGCATTTACCTGTACCACAATCAGACCATAATAAACTAACGCTTGATACAAGTTCCGAAAAGGGGTACAAAGATGATTTAGCAATCATTACTTATTTTGATTATTCGATTGTTTGGCAGTCTGAAAATCGATTAATTATTCGAGGAGATTTTCACATAAAAAATATTGGGAATCAAACGTTAAAAAATCCTGTTCTCTGCTTTCGGTTTTCTCCTCCGGAATTTTCAAATATGAAAGGAAAGATTATCTCGGTTGATCAAGCGGCTGCTAACAAACAAATATCTCAGCACAATGCGACGAATTGGATGTTTTTAGAAAGCGAATGGGCAGAGGATGCAAAGGAACGCGGAGAAATTTGGATTGTTCCAATCAATGATTTCATGTTAAATGAAGGGGAAACAGTGTCTTTGAATGAATTTCAAATTCCTGTCCAAACCGAATTTAAGGACACATTGATCGTTGAAGGCTTTGTTTATTTTTCAGATATTCCCCTTAAAGTCAAGTCTTCCAACAATATTATCATATCGTTCTAATCACGAATGATTCGAACGAAAAATAATGGGAGGTGAAAGGACTCCCTATTAGTGCGTGTTCAAAAAGGAGGACAACGAGAGGCAAGAAGGTCAAGGAAGCGTAAGCTGACGTAGAGATTCGCAGCCTTTAAGGAAGTTCGACTAAAAGCATCACGTCCTGTGATAACGTCGAACTGACTTACTTCCTGTAAGCCTCCGGACTTTTTGAACATCCTCTATTAATTTTTTTGAAGGAGTTTTAAACTTATAAGTGGAATACAAAATAAAGCTAAGAAAGGAGATAAAAATGTTAACAGCGAAAACGAAAAATGGAAAATTGATTTCGCTCTTAAATGAGTGGAGCCACAAAGACCTATTAGAATTAAATGACAGGGAAGCATTTTATTGCCCTGCTTGCGGTTCAAAAGTTTTAATGAAACTTGGCTTGAACCGCAGATGGCACTTTGCCCATAAACGTGATTCAGCATGCGGCTCCTCAGAGGCCGAGTCAGATTATCATCTGAATGGAAAAGAACAATTATATGACTGGCTGAAAAGCCAAAATTTAAATGTAAAACTTGAGCCATACATTCCAAAAATTAAGCAGCGCCCCGATTTATTTCTGTCTTCCCCTTACTACACTCCGATTGAATTTCAATGTTCTTCAATTAGTGATTCCCATTTCTTAAAACGAACGAGAAACTATATGAATTTGCGAATAAGCCCTATATGGATTTTAGGCGGAAACCGTTTGAAGCGAATATCGCAAAACGGCTTTCAATTAACGAAGATGGATTGGTTAACATTGCGGGAACCTGAAAACGAATCTAGAGAACCTTTTTTATTCTATTTTTGTCCCAATGCAAAACAATTTGCGCTCCTCACAGACCTCGTCCCTTATTCTTCGACAAAAACCTTGGCAAAACTTTCCTATCTGAATCGTGAAGAAGCCTCTTGCGATGATCTCACACAAAAGAAATTATCACCGATTTATCAATTTCCTTCGAATTGGCTGCAAATCAAAACGACATGGCGATCTTACTCACATTTAAAAAGAACCCCCGCATCCAGATATGTCAGTAAAATGCTGCAGGCTGTAAGCCGAGAGCTTTCATTTTTTCCACCTGAAGCTGGCCTTCCAACACGATACCAGTTTTGGGTTGATACCCCTTCGTACATTTGGCAAACGTGGCTATTGCTTCAATGTGTACACCCGCTCCGAATCGGCCAAACCTTTCGTTTCCATGACGTAAACCGTTCTTTTCAACGAATGCTCTCCAAGCAGATTTTTACAGTTCGCAAACTTCCTCTTATAAAGAAATCCCATTATTCATTTGCCATTATGGATTACTTGCTTGCCTTATGTGACTTGAGAATTTTAAATAGAACAGGCAAAACTTCCTTTGTTAAAAACTCTTCCATATCATTGCCTAACACCATCGATGAAGCGATGCATTTGGATAAAGAAGCTTTACATATTGTCCAAGGAAAAAGAAATTCACAAGTCATTACTTGATTCCCGCTCAAAAAGGTGCATTACTTGAGTATTGCATTTTTTACTCAACACCCTAAAAAAGGGCATACGGGTAGTGTCTCTGGCGGTTGTGACTTTTTTAAACCGCCAATCTCAGGTCTTTCAGCAAATCCTTCAGGGATCTTTTTGATCGTCCTTGTTCATAGGCGTATACCACAATTTGTCCAAGGTGATCCTTTCGTATCCGACGAACCACATCGCCAATCGTTAAAGGAAGTTCCTGTTGCCACTCTTGTCGCTGGTACTCTAGATAATTGTAGGTCAAAAACTCGATGCACCAAAAGCGTTCGATCCCTTTGCGTGAAAGAAGCTGATACTCATCAAAGCCCAATAATTCCTTGAAATAACGATATCCGGTTTCGATGTTCCAGCGCACATTATAATACCGCAGAATGGTCACGAGATTCAGGCTACTATCTGTGCAAAGGAGACAAAACGGAGTTTTGTTCGAAGCGAATTCGTTTTCCCAAGACAACAAGACTTTGGCATACTCGGTGTCAGCAAGGTTTCCTTCGTAGCTGTAAAGTTTATAGGAATGACCATCCACGGTAACGGAGTGGAGGTCAGTTGCCTCGATAAAAGTTGAAGCAAAATCGGATATTTTCACACCGATTCCACTAGGGTATATTTTACGATTTACCCTTAAACCACCGATGAGATGAAATCCTTTTAGGTAACAGGCTTCAATTAGCTTTTTACTCGTATACCAACTGTCAACGAGGACATAAACTTGTTCATCGTCGCTTTGTTGATACGAGTTGATCAACTCAATGGCAAGATCATTTTTGCTTTTGAAAGAAATCCCTTCCTCTTGGCAATAGGATTCTCGGAAATAAGAACGGAAATCCCAAGCAAATGAATAATCTTCACTGACAACATGCGCAGTTACGATACAATGGGACCATACTGTTTTCCCGTCGGAATGGGAGAAGTGGTTATCCAGCCCTTCCATTCGCTTCGTTGAACGATCCTTTTTGGACTGAGTGTCATCGACAATGAAAAAGACAATTGGACGGATATCTCCAGCTTTGGCGCGAGCCCTTCGGATGCGATTGATAACAAATTGAAGTCGGCGTCTTGTCACTCGATTTGGGCACCAAGGGGACTCATTTAGAAAACGAGTCATGCAACTAAGATCCCGAGTGTCGCCGGTTGAACGGCGAATTTGAGCAATATTGACTCGACCGTCTGTCAAAATAATCCCATGAATGAAAGTCAACAGATGATTCATCTGCGGTTTAGAAAGTTGCAGCTGTAAGGCTAAAATGAAATTGACGATATGCGAATAAAAGGTTACCATCATAGTGGACATTCTCCTTTTTGTGGAAATTTGGCTTGGTAACCGAAATTTCAATATAAAGGGAAGAATGTCCTCTTTTATTTTCAGAATCGACAAAGGTTCTAAACATAAGACGGTTTTAGACGAAGTTCGATATGACAAGTTTTTTGCAATAGCCTAGTGCATTAATAAGTTCAATCCATTAGAATAAACTAATAACAAAATTTTCTAATACAAGTGGAGGTGCTTTTATGCCAGAAGAATCATCTGTCCAATCATTGCCAAAGAGAAGTGACATTCCAAAAGAAGAAACATGGAACCTTGAAGCTATTTTTGCAAATGAACAAGAATGGGAAACTGAATTTCAAAATGTAAAAAACCTTCTTCCGAAAATCACTGAATTTCAAGGAAAATTAGGGGAGTCGTCAGAAACGCTTTATGAAGCGTTGGAACTTCAAAATGAGATTTCGATGAAGCTAAGTAAAGTTTATACATATGCGAGTATGCGGAATGATGAAGATACAACGAACGCCCATAACCAAGGGCTGAAAGACCGAGCTTTCAACCTAGCGACGGGGGTAAGCAGCGAATTGGCATTCATCGTCCCTGAGCTTTTATCGATTCCTGAATCAACGCTTAATTATTTTCTTGAAGAAAATGACAAACTTAAGCTGTATACACATGCGCTGGAAGAAATTAATCGCCAGCGGCCCCACGTGTTATCCCAAAAAGAAGAGGCCTTGCTTGCACAAGCAAGTGAAGTAACAAGCTCGCCTAGTAATACATTTGGAATGCTAAATAATGCAGACTTAAAATTTCCTGTTATAAAAGATGAAAATGGAAAAGATGTCGAAGTGACGCATGGCCGGTATATCCGCTTTCTAGAAAGTGACAATCGCGACGTCAGGAAATCAGCTTTCGAAGCGGTTTACAGTACATATGGCGCGTTTAAAAATACGTTTGCAAGTACGCTCTCGGGTGCTGTGAAGAAAAATAATTTTTACGCTCGCGTTAGAAATTACAATTCAGCCAGAGAAGCGGCATTAGACGGTAACAACATTCCCGAGTCGGTCTATGATAATCTCGTTAAAACGGTCAACAGCCGTCTTGATCTGCTTCACCGTTACGTCAAATTAAGAAAGAAAATGCTCGGAATTGATGAGCTGCACATGTATGACCTTTACACCCCTCTTGTGAAAGACGTAAAAATGGAATTCACTTATGAAGAAGCGAAAAAAGTTATTTTAGAAGCATTCGAACCGTTAGGTGAAGAGTATGTAAAAACAGTGGAAAAGGGGTTTGAAAGCCGCTGGATTGATGTCCACGAAAATGTAGGCAAGAGAAGCGGGGCCTATTCATCAGGCACGTTTGGAACGATGCCATATATTTTGATGAACTGGCAAGATAACGTGAACAATTTATTTACGTTGGCGCATGAACTGGGGCATTCGATGCACAGCTATTACACATGGGAAAACCAACCCTATCCTTACGCCAATTATTCCATTTTTGTCGCAGAAGTCGCTTCAACATGCAACGAATCACTTTTGAATCATTATTTACTGGAAAAAACGAATGACAAAGCGGAAAAAATGTATTTGCTGAATCATTTCCTTGAAGGATATCGCGGAACCGTCTTTAGACAGACGATGTTTGCAGAATTTGAACAGCTGATTCATGAAAAAGCCGCATCAGGAGAACCTTTGACAGCAGAACTGCTTACAAATGAATATTATGCGTTAAACAAGAAATACTTCGGTACGGATCTTACAATTGATAAGCAGATTGGACTGGAATGGGCGAGAATCCCACATTTCTACTATAACTTCTACGTTTATCAATATGCGACAGGATATAGTGCAGCCGCGTCATTGTCCAAGCAGATCCTTGAAGAGGGACAGCCGGCGGTGGAGCGATATGTAAACTACCTTCGTGCAGGAAGCTCTGATTATCCAATCGAAGTACTGAAATCAGCCGGTGTCGATATGACATCTCCAAAACCAATTTCTGATGGCTTAACTTTATTCGAGAACATTTTAACTGAAATGGAAAGCTTGTAATTAATCATCAACTTTTGGTTCTCTCTTCTATTCATGCGTTTATTCTTTGTTGTAAAGGGAATAGACAATAGACACAGATAAATCTTAACCATTCAGAGGAGGGAACCTGAATGACGCAAGATAAATATGAAAAAATGAATGAACAAATCATTGGACAAACTCAAGCTCATCAGCCCGGAATCGAAGCAAAAATGGTTCCGGAGCCCATATTTGATGATAAAGATTATAAAGGTTCTGGTAAATTAGACGGCAAAGTTGCACTTATTACGGGTGGTGACAGTGGAATCGGGCGTGCTGTTGCTGTAGCATTCGCAAAAGAAGGGGCCAATGTTGCCATTTCCTATTTAGACGAACATAAAGATGCTGAAGACACAATAAGATGCATTCAGTCATATGGTGTCCAAGCATTAAAAATTGCCACTGACATTAGTAAACCTGAAAGCGGAAAAGAGCTGATAAAGAAAGTATTACATGAGTTCGGCAAAATAAACATTGTCGTAAACAATGCTGGAAAACAATTCCCGCAACAAAATTTTCTCGATATTTCCAATAACCAGCTCCATGAAACATTCGAGACGAATATTTACTCAATCTTTTACTTAGTAAAGTCGGCACTCCCTCATTTATCAAGCGGCGATGTTATTATCAATACATCCTCGATTACAGCGTACAACGGCTCTCCAGGATTAATTGATTATTCAGCATCAAAGGGAGCAATTACAGCTTTAACACGTTCACTTGCTTTAAATCTAGCTAAGAAAAAAATTCGTGTAAATGCCGTCGCGCCCGGTCCAATATGGACCCCATTGATCCCTGCAACGTTTGATAAACAGAAAGTAGAAGAACATGGAGAAGACACTCCAATGGCAAGGCGTGGACAACCTGCAGAGGTTGCACCGGCTTATGTTTTTCTTGCTTCAAATGATTCTAGCTATATGAGCGGGCAAACGATTCATGTAGATGGTGCAGATTTTACAACTTCATAAGACTTACTCCCGAGTTTTCTTAACTCGGGAGTTTTGCTGTAATTATTTTGTTATCTTGTCTTTATAGATTTGAAATCTCCTTGTAACTTTCGAATGGTAAAGTTGGGACAGTAAGAAAAAGGGGGCTTTCAATCTATGAAAAAACAACTTATTGCATTTACAGCATTTACAGCCATCACAATAGGTGCAGCAAGCCAAGCATCAGCAGCTTCTGTACATACTGTAAAAAAAGGGGATACACTTTGGAGCATCTCTCAGGCAAATAATGTTACAGTTCAAAATATACAAAACTGGAATAACTTGTCTTCTACAATTATCTATCCCAATCAACAGCTACAAATTGGAGGAAATGCAAAGGAAGCTGAAAAAACTGTGACACCTGCCGAAAACGGCGCAAATACATACACAGTCAAGAGTGGAGATACACTTTTCGTTATTGCTTCAAACCATGGTATTTCAGTCAGTGAATTAAAAAGCTGGAACGGGCTTTCAAGTGACTTGATTCATCCCGGCGATAAACTATCGGTAAAAGGAACAGTGAAAAAAGAGGCAGCGGTTCAACCTAAAAAGGCTTCTGCACAATCTGAAAAAGCCACTACGCAACCTAAACAAGCTGCTGGGCAATCTAAGCCGGTTTCCGCCCCGGAAAACGCTTCTAAAGAATTGACAGTGACGGCAACTGCCTATACGGCCAACTGTCCTGGATGTTCCGGAGTTACCGCAACAGGCATTAATTTAAAAGCCAATCCTAATCAAAAAGTAATTGCTGTCGATCCGAATGTTATCCCTCTTGGGACAAAAGTTTGGGTAGAAGGATATGGTGAAGCGATCGCAGGAGATACAGGCGGGGCAATAAAAGGCAATAAAATTGATGTCTTTATCCCGTCCAAACAAGCCGCTTCTAATTGGGGAATAAAGAAAGTAAAAATTAAAGTACTATAATTGCAAAAATTATCTAAGCCAAAGAGAAATCGACTCTTTGGCTTTTGTGCGTATGGCAATCATCATTTATCATGCCGCAACCGTCCGTAAGACCCCCACTTGAAGACTTAGAGGAATCAAAGAAGCCTAAGTGGGGGATAACGGACGCTAATCCCCTGATAAGTCTCGTTTATCGAGACTACGAACGAAGTGAGTTAGCGAGAATTATACTCTGTGAGTGCTAACCAGCAGTGGGGGATGAAAAAAACCCCCACTGCTGGAAGTCTCGCTTTATAATAAAACATATCGGTTTATTATGATTTTTTTAGTTTTGGAAAGGAGAATAAAAATGAATGTTCACGAAGCGGTTGAACAACGACGGGAAATTACTTCATTTTCACAACAGGAAGTAGAAAACGAAAAGATTGAACGGATCGTGCGAGCAGGTTATTTGGCCCCAACAGGCAATAATTTGGCATCCAGAGAGCTCATTGTAATTACAGAAAGGGAACAATTACGAAGCCTTTCTGAAGCCACTCCGTTTATGAAATGGTTGGCTGACGCCGGTGCAGGAATTATTGTAACAGGTAGGCCTTCTGTCAGCAAATACTGGTTACAAGACTCTTCCATTGCATGTGGTTTCATGTGGCTCGCTGCAACAGAAGAAAATTTAGGTGCGGCGTTTGGAGCAATTTACCATTCGGAAGATGCACAGGAATCTGAAAAACGTGAAAGCCACGTTCGCAAACTAGCTTCAATCCCGGATGACAGACGGATTACAGCAGTTATTGGCATCGGTTATCCTTCAAATCAACCTAAACCGAAAAAGCATGTCGCCTTTGATGAAATTGTTTACTTTGGAAAATTTAATGAATAAACCCGAAGCGTATTTTTTCACTTCGGGTTTTAATATTTTTGAGGAAATATAACTCAGGCTCGGACTTATTTTTTAAGCGTATTTAAGTAATGATATAAATGGAGAGCAATCTCCTGTGCTTCTAATTCAGCTGAAGTTCCAATAAAAGCTTCACGGAAGGAACGGATGACCGTTTCGATTAAGAGAACTCTCGGCTGTTCTGATTGTAATTCATCGATTAGAAACTCAGGATATTGTTTGCTGCCAAGCTTATTATCGAGTGAAGCTAAAAAATGATGAAGCTTTTCGAGCAATTGCTCTTTGCTGTAACGCTTTTCATTGGACTGTTGTAAAAATATTCCTATATCAAGCAATTTATCGTCCGTTGAAATCATGCCGGAAATAATGGAATCCATCCTCCGCAGAATGAACTGAACGATGATTTCAGGCTCCAAATCCTCATTTGAACCGGGTATTGACACATGATAATGCTGAATCATACCAATCAACATAACTGCGCAGTCTAAAGAATATGGTTTAGCCTCTTGCCCATACACATCAACTAGTCTTTTCGAAAGCCAAGCTAGCTCTGTTAAAAGCTGTTTTTTTATAAACGCTTTTAATTCAGCATCTTTGGAGTGAAAAATTGCTCCAAACAACGGCATCAAATTGTGTTCTCGATTCACTTGCGTACGAACCGCAATCTGTTTGGCTAAAATATTTTTATTTGAAACATCTTTCCCGATAATCAATTCCTGCCTTCTAATCAATGCTTCATCATACGCGTGTTCGAGAATAGCAATAAGACACTCATTTTTAGAAGAAAAATAATTATAGAAAGTCCCCTTGGATATACCCGATTCTTCTAAAATATCTTGAACAGAAGTAGCAGAAAAGCCTTTTTCTAAAAAAAGTCGCTGCGCCGTTAAGAAAACATGCTGTTTTCGATCGATCATATAATCACCTTTATACACTTAGTATAATTACAGATTAATACATAGATCTTTATTTATCAACAATATTGGTAACCTTGAATTTTTTTGTTTGCATAAATTATACTTTCAGTATAAAATATGAAAGGTAATAAAAAGGGGAATGAGGAGAGATTTATGGATATAAAAAAATTACATGAAAACCCACCATATGGCATGATTGCCATTCTTTTTTTCGGAGCTTTTGTGGCATTGTTGAATAATACCTTGTTAAATGTAGCGCTTCCTGCAATTATGACCGAGTTCAGTGTAAAGCCTGCTGTCGTGCAGTGGTTGACAAATGGATACATGCTTGTCAATGGAATATTGATTCCAGCGAGTGCATTTTTCATTCAGAGATTTACAAATAGAAGGCTGTTCTTAACTGCCATGTTATTGTTTACGCTTGGGACAGCGCTTGCCGCTTTCTCACCTTCTTTTGGTTTCCTTATAGCTGGCCGAATGATCCAAGCTTCCGGGTCCGGAATCATGATGCCACTCTTAATGAATGTGATGCTCACTGCCTTTCCGGTTGAACGGAGAGGGACCGCAATGGGAATATTCGGGCTTGTTATGATCACTGCACCAGCAATTGGGCCGACATTGTCAGGCTGGGTCGTTGAACATTATAGTTGGCGGACGCTTTTTGAAATTGTTTTGCCGTTTGCCGCTTTAGCGCTTATTTTTGCCTTTTTTAAATTAAAAAATATCACGCCAAACCGTGATATTAAAGTAGATATTTTTTCGCTTGTTTTATCAAGCATCGCTTTTGGCGGTTTACTTTATGGTTTCAGCTCGGCAGGCGATAAAGGCTGGGATGCACCGATCGTTTACGGAACAATTATCGCCGGAGCCGTTGCCCTTGTGGCGTTTATTATTCGCCAGCTTCGCATGGACGATCCCATGTTGGAATTTCGAATTTATAAATATCCGATGTTCGCTTTGTCCTCTGTCATTATGATCGTATTATCTGCTTCCATGTTTTCAGGAATGATTCTTACCCCAATTTATGTTCAAACGGTAAGAGGAATTTCACCGTTTCACGCTGGAATGCTTATGCTTCCGGGAGCGATTCTAATGGGAATTATGTCGCCTATCACTGGAAGATTATTCGACAAATATGGAGGGCGTGTCTTAGCGGTGATCGGTCTTACGATTACGGTTTTCACTACCTATCTCTTTAGTAAGCTTAGCTTAGATTCTGGATTTTATTACATCATGTTTCTCTATTCGATTCGGATGCTGGGGATGTCACTCGTCATGATGCCAGTCATGACAAATGGTTTGAATCAGTTGCCTGTTTCGGCAAATCCGCATGGAACAGCGATGAACAATACGCTGCAGCAAATTTCGGGTGCCATCGGTTCTGCAGTGCTTATAACGATTATGAATACGCGAATGGAGACAAAAGGAACAGAGCTCGCTGCGAAAGCAGCCGCTTCTAATCATGGAGCAGTCAGCCCTGAAGCAATGGAGCAATTGTCCAAAGTTGCCATGCTAAATGGGATTACCTTTACCTTTTTTATCGCAACTTTCATCGCACTTGTTGCTTTAATCCTGTCTTTCTTTATGAAACGGGTGCAGCCACCGAAGACAGATGAAGCAGTTGCGAAAAAATTAAAATTAAAACCCCAAACCGAATAATCGGCTGCTAAAAACGAAACGAGTTCATCACAGCGATGAACTCGTTTCGTTTTTTATTTTAACACTTGACTCTCACGTAGCGTGATACTTTATATTGAGAGTTGAAGGGAGGAAATTTGATGGCATTGAAAGTAAAAGAAGTGGCAGAGTTAGTCGGAATTAGTGTGCGCACACTACACCATTATGATGAAATCGGGTTATTAACTCCAGATAAAGTAACAGAGTCTGGTTACAGGATCTACTCCAACGAAAATCTCGAAACACTGCAACAGATTTTATTTTTCAAGGAGCTTGGCTTCCCTTTAAAAAAAATTAAAGAGATTATCAATCGCCCTTCATTTAATCGTCAAGAAGCATTAGAATTACACCACAAAATGTTGCTTGAAAAGCGAAATCGGCTAGATAAAATGATTGCGACGGTTGAGAAAACAATGATGCATTTGAAAGGTGAGATAGAAATGACGAATGAGGAAAAATTCGAAGGATTTGACTTTAGCCATAATCCGTACGAACAGGAAGCGAGGGAAAAGTGGGGGGATGAAGCTGTTGATCATGCGAATAAGAAAGTTGGCAATATGACGAAAGATGAACAGGAAAAGATGTCTAAAACAATGGCTTCCATTTTTAAAAAACTTGCGGACCTTCGCAATCATTCACCTGAGTCAAAAGAAGCCCAGGCTGCGATTAAAGAATGGTATGATTTCTTAAATAACCACTTCGGCCACCAATATACTCTTGATGCGTTCAAAGGATTAGGACAGATGTATGTTGATGATGATCGCTTCATGAAAAACATTGACAAGTATGGTGAAGGTTTAGCGAAATTTATGCGGGATGCCATGGCAGCTTTTGTAGATAAAAATAAAAAATAATGTCATTTGAGCAAGGCGGTCATTACGGACTGTATGCCGCAAGAAAAAGCTGGAGCTATACCATCCAAAAACGGATGCTAGCTGCAGCTTTTTTAAATTATCAATTTTTATTTTTTACTGTCTCACTAATTATCAAACCCTCGAAAGCGGTGTCGATTATTAACAGTCGAAACTGTGATTAAGATTGAAAAAAATAATAAAAGGACAGCCAGTGGTCTTGGAAAAAAGTGAAGTAAACTGAGTATAAACACGATAAAAGAAGCAACGATAAGGAGAATACAGAAAAAAAGAAGTGCTTTTCGCATGTTGCCACCTCCAATTACAATTGTATGCAACTGGTTTGGGAAAAGAAGCTTATATTTCAAAAAAAGCTCGACTAGTTAGAGGAGAAATATTAACTGTTACTGAAAAAGTACAGATGCGAATGGGAGGGTTTGATTTGATGATGTCATTTACTCCTTTTCTCAATTTCTATTTTTTGTATTAACATATATAGGCGTTGTTCTTCTACAGGATTAACCCCAATAAATTGAATGCCATAAGAGAAATCGTTAAGAAATTCTTCTTTTCTCACAATTTTTCCTTTAAGAGAAAATTTTTCTTTTTGGAGTTCAAAATATAGTTGTAAAAAAATCTCTTTTCTGACAGGAAAATTAAGTTCAGAGTTTAGTTTCATCCCTGTATGACTAATATCTAATATTTTTCCCTTTCCAGTTTTATGTTTCAATCCTTCTAGTAATTTGTCGCCAAAATCGATCAGTTCAAATATGCATTCTTGTTCGAAAAGTTTTAATCGAAAAGCCCTGTTCTTTTTAACTATTTCTAATTCGAATTGCATATTAGCAAGTGACTTTTCCAAGTCATGAATTTGCTCTAAGTTTTTCCCTAATTTTCTGTTATAAAACAAGTATATTGATAAAAGGATAAGTAGAAACAGCAAGATTAAAAAAATGATTCCCCATGTTAACATTTTTCATCAGCCTCTTCCTCGAATTAAATCCACGATCGAGGTGGGCTTTTTCAACAAATAACCTTGCCCTAAATGAACACCCAGAACTTTTGCAACCGCCAAATCGATCGGTTCTTCAATTCCTTCTAAAATCAAAAGCATTTTTTTTTGTTGACAAATTTCCAATAGGTGTTGAATCATGTTCTGTTTTTCCATCGATCCAGATAAATTGGTTGAAAAATATCGATCCAGTTTGACAAAGTCCAGTTCTAGTTGCATGACAGATCGCATGGATGATTCTCCCTTGCCGAAATCGTCTAATGCGATGGCATATCCTTTTTCTTTTAATAAATGCAAGGTTCTTCTAAGCAAACCCATATCTGGTATATGTTCTGCTTCATTGATTTCAAATACAATAGTGTGATTCAGGAGAAATCTATCCACTTGCTTTTCTAAAAGACCGGGAAAATGAGGATGAACCAATGTTGAAGGATAAACATTCAAAAAAAGTGTAGTATATCCAAAATTGTCCAACAATGCGAGGGCACGAAGAATAGAAAGACGATCTAACTCAAACAATCTGTTTTTTTCCTTCACCAATTGAAACAGTTCTTCAGGATTACTAAAAAATTTGCAACGAAGTAACGCTTCATAGCCTAAGACTTCCCAGTTTTCTAAATCATAAAGTGGCTGGAAAACATGATAAAAGTTCTTCTCCCGTATGATATCTTCTAAAACCTTATCCTTAGCACCAAACATGATGAAATCCCCTTATAAACTTAATTTGAGAAATACACTCCAAAAGAATTAAATCAAAAGTCACAAATAATATTTATAGTATATCATTTTAAATTTTGAATATCTATAGTCTATTGGGGGAAAATAAAGATATATCTACAGTATCCTTTAGAGGTGATTATATGGGAGACTTAAAGAAAATAATTGGTGAAAGGATACGAAATTTTCGAAAAGATAAAGGGTTGAGCCAAGAGGAATTAGCTCATATGTCTAAGCTTCACTCTACATACATTGGACAATTAGAACGCGGGGAGAAGAATGCTACTTTGGAAAGCATAGAAAAAGTGGCTAACGCCCTTAATATTTCATTAGAAACCCTATTTCGGATAAGCCAGCCAAGGCAAAATGAAAATGAATACACATTGTCCCAAATTGTTACGCAATTGCAAGCCAGAAGCATTAAAGATCAAAAATTCATTCTGGAGTTGATTGATCTTCTGTTAGATTGGAAAGGTAAATAATATACAATAAAGAAATCCCCAGTTAAGGAAAACGCTAACGCGTTTTTTTGGAAATTATAAGATTGGCGACCTGCCAATTTCTTTCTTATTTTTCGCAAAAAAGGTTAAGTCGGAAGATAAATTCCTACTTAACCTAAATTTGTTTATATCGCCAGAAAGTCCCGTATTTTACAGGTACACGCTCAATTTTTTGTTTTAAGAGAAGTTTTTTCATCTCACGTTCGACGTTTTCTATTGTCATATCATATACAACAGCAATTTCCTGTGACGCAACAAATTCATGTTTTGCCAAAAATTGTTCAAGCGGTGGAGGATCGGCATTTTCAAGTCTCTCATTTAATACTTCCGACATGACTTCCAAGTAAACATCAAAAGAATAAATCCCCGATACTTTAATGCCAGCTTCTTCTATATTTTCATTAAAAAAGACAAGTGTTGGATATTCACGGATGTCCATTTCTGAACTTATTTTCAGATCACATTGAAAGGCTTTTAAAGCTCGATCAGAATATAAATCATTCTCAAATTCGAACAAATCTAAGCGGGCTTTATCAGCACACTCCATTAAAACTGTTTTTTCAGCAATGTTTTGTTTTTCTAAAAAAAGATATTCCCGGATTTTTCTAAGAAACCGCGCTCCCGCTTTCCGTCCTTGAAATTCTGCCGCTTTAATTGCCACCGATGCAGCAAAAGGGGATGAAATTGGATTTTCAAACCAAATATCGCCATCACAAGACATTCCTGAGCGATGGGCTGTTTTTTCCCACTTTCTTGCTAAGTCTTTCCGTTCCTGCATTCTATCCTTCTGATTGAAATGTTTCAACGTTTCAACCTTACCGCCGATAAAATAAACAATCTTAAAATAGTTTCCGTATTGTGTTTGCAGTTTTTTAATAATTGGTTCCAAAGCCCAGCATTCAGGGCAGAGGGGATCGATAAATAAATAAACTTCAATTGGCTTATTTATGCAAGATTGCCTTGAAGCTGTCCACTCTTCGCAAGCGTTGATGCAGTTTAATGTTTGTACCGAATGAGAGCCAGCTTTGTTGTATGCCACAACGATTGCTCCTTTCTAATCAGAATCTTCGGTGTTTACCATATGGTGTGCAACCTTTGTTAACCGATTAAAAATTTGCTCACGCCAAGGTTGAGGGAAGTTTACTTCTTCCATCGCTTGATTCATACAGCTAAGCCACGCTTCTGCTCTTTTCGGCGTGATTGGAAAGGGAAGATGCCTGGCACGCAGCATGGGGTGCCCATGTTCTTCATTGAATAATGGCGGCCCTCCCAAAAACTGGGTAAGGAATTGCTTTTGCTTTCTTGCGGTTTCAGTTAAGTCGTCTGGAAAAATAGGGATCAAATCAGGATGTCTGCCAACTTTATCATAAAAGGCGTCCACCCAAACATCGATCATTTGTGAACCGCCTATTGCTTCGTAAGGAGTATTCTTTATCGTATTCATCATTAACTGTCTCCTTTTAGGAACAACAAAAGTAAAACTGAAGTTAAGTTAATTGTAGCAAGGTCTTATTTCTTCGGCAAATAAGATGCTTTTCTGCTAGTAAGAATAACGCGTCCTCTTTTAAAGTTAGAAGTGGGAAGTTGGACTAGAAACCGGCGAAAAGGGAAATTTAGACGCGTATCTTTTCAAAAAAACGCCGATTAGGCGTTTACATACGAGTGCAATACTTTTTTAACGTAATTTTGTGTTTCTTTAAATGGCGGGATGCCGTTGTATCGATCAACATTACCCGGGCCTGCGTTATATGCTGCAAGAGCCAATGTTTTGTTGCCATTATATTTGTCTAGCATCTGCTTTAAATATTTTGTTCCGCCCTCTATATTTTGGACAGGATCAAGCGGGTTCACAACACCTAAATAGCTGGCTGTTTTAGGCATTAGCTGCATGAGGCCAAGAGCTCCCGCTTGGCTTTTCGCATGAGGATTGAAATTCGACTCATGTTTAATGACAGATTGGATGAGCTTAGGATCAACCCCATATTTTTTCCCGGCGTTTTCAATAAGTGAGCGATACTTTCCGCCAATATCCGTTGATTGGTCAGATTGCGGAGGATGGCCGTTGCGGCTCGCCGAAGGATGCAAGGATGTACGATTGGATAAAGCGTGGGCGGCAAACGAATCCGGCAATACTTTAGAGCCAAATAAGGGAATTGCCATATTTCGGCGAGCAAGTTCGGACGATAAAAGCAGTGAAAATAAGCCATCAAATGAAGGGTTGTTCGAATTTTGTTCATTAAATTGCTGTACGTTTTGCATTTGTATCAATGGTTGAAGAAATTGTAGTCTCATAGGTAAATACTCCTTAACATTATCTAATCACATCTTACCAAATGATTTGGATTTTTGCCGTTCTTTTTCGACAAAAAAACGTTTTATTTTATTTTTTGCGGGTTTTTTTTCGATGTTTAAGTGGTTCAATAATGCGTCAAAATGCTCAATTCCCTTTTTTTTGTTTTGAACCTCGTATTCGACCTCATAGTCTTCCACACCTAAATAGCGGCTATGATCCAAAGCAATCATACCATCTTTATATGGGAATTCACTCCGATTTGTCGTTAAAACGCCTATGCAAACGAGTTCCGACGTATTCACGGAAAGGGCGGTGGTAATCATTTCTTTCATTTCGTCCGCTTGTGTTGGGAATCGATTGCCATGAATGAACGCGATTGCTTCCTTTTCATTAAGAGCTATATTCGTTTCCAGTAATCCGTCGGGATGCGGCTGTTTCAACGTTAACTCGTAGCTGTGGTTTTTTATCCGAATCCGTAAAGCGCTTTTTTTGGCAGCAAGGTTGAGGAGTGGAGTGTCGAAATAAAAGTTTTTTTGTTCAATAAAGTTTTCAGGTTTAAGTTGAAAGTGATTTTTTATGATTGTAAACTCTTCTTTTGTTAACATATTTTTAAATTCAATTTCCAGATACTGATCGATGAGAGTTCACCTCATTTTTCTGTATTAAAAATTTGACATGTATTATGATACACTAAAATGGAGTGCAAAGCTTTAAATTGTATCCTCTTTAAAAGGAGTGAAAAATATGGCGGCACGTTATGAAGCAGTGCAGATTCGCATTGAGGAAAATAGGGTCATAGCCTCAGTTTCTCCTTCAATGGAAAACATCCAATCTTTTTCTCCAAGCGGACAGATGCTTGTTGATTCAGAAAATCTAGCTTTTTTATATATTCTTGACAGTGAAGAGGGATACCAGTATGTTTCTTTTCGGCATGATTTATGGGAAACTTTGAAAGAAGGCATCAATCAGGATATGCACGTTTTTATTGAAAATAATAACAACATGATTGAACTGAAAGATTTTTATACAGAATTGGCTTATTTAATACATAATATTAAAGACAACCCGAATTATGGAGAACGAATGGAGAAAGAAGTAGAAACTAATTTCTTTTAGTGCGTGTTCAATGAATTAAAACTTAAGGTGGTGCTGGCTTGAAGTTTTCAGTGTTGTCTAGAGGTGACCATACTTCAAATAAGCTAAAACGAAAAATAACGAGTTATTTGGAAGACTTCAATCTTTCATACGATAATGAAGAGCCGGATATCGTCATTTCAGTCGGCGGGGATGGAACATTTTTGCAGGCTTTCCATCATTATAAAGACCGTTTGGAAGATACGGCGTTTGTTGGTGTACATACGGGGCATCTTGGCTTTTATACAGATTGGACCCCTGAAGAAGTTGAAAAATTAGTTATCCATATCGCAAGAACACCTTTTCAAATTGTAGAATATCCATTGTTGGAAGTGACAATCCGCTATACTGACGGCTCTGACGAAGACCGTTATCTTGCTTTAAATGAATGTACGGTTAGAACAGTGGAAGGCTCTCTTGTTATGAATGTTGAGATAAAGGGAGAACTATTCGAGACGTTTCGCGGCGATGGGCTTTGCATTTCAACCCCTTCTGGAAGTACCGCTTACAATAAGGCGCTCGGAGGAGCGATTGTCCATCCCTCTCTTGCGACATTGCAATTAGCCGAAATGGCTTCAATCAATAATCGCGTTTATCGGACGATCGGTTCCCCGCTTTTATTACCTCAGCATCATACGTGTATGCTTAAGCCAGTTAACGATGTCGAATACCAAATTACGATTGATCATCTTACTTTGAGGCATACAAATGTAAAATCCATTCAATGCCGGGTAGCCGAAGAACAAATCCGCTTTGCACGCTTTCGTCCTTTTCCTTTTTGGAAACGTGTGAAAGAATCATTCGTATCGGATTAGAGGTGACAGGTGGGAGGTTGGTTTGTTCGCAGGAACGTAGGCTAAGTACGCCACATCGTGTGGCAATGCCTGCATGACCGCTTCCTGTCGTTCTTAAAACAGATTACATTTTGTCAAAAAAGAAAGGATAATTTCATGAAGCCGTTAACTTTTACGTGGAATGTTCCCGAGGAGTGTAATGGGGTGTTTCTTCGAGAATTTTTAGTTGAAAAGAAGAAGGTTTCGCGAAGCCTTTTAACAGATATTAAATTCCGTGGCGGCCATCTCCTCGTTAATGAACAGCCAGTCACGGTCAGGAAAGTTTTAAATCAAGGAGACGAAGTGACGGTTGTTTTTCCTGAAGAAAAAAGAAACGAGTTCATGAAGCCTTTTCCTTTCAAGCTATCGATTTGTTATGAAGATGATCATGTTCTTATCATTAATAAACCGCCCGGTTTACCTTCAATCCCATCTCGAAATGAACGAGACGTTTCGCTTGCACAGGCGCTTTTGCATTATTACCAGATGAATGAAATCTCTTCAGCGATTCATATTGTAACGAGGCTTGACCGCGACACATCCGGTCTCATGTTAGTTGCTAAACATCGGTACGCACACAGCCTTTTATCTCAGCAACAAATCGAGAGAACAATTGACCGAACTTATACGGCCATCGTTCACGGTACGATAGAGAGTGAACACGGAACGATCAACAATCCGATTGGAAGAAAAGAAGGCAGCATGATCGAGCGGGCCATTCGCCAAGACGGGCAAGAAGCAATTACACATTACCGTGTATTAGAGCGGATGAAAGGTAAGACTGTCGTAAGGGTCAAGTTAGAAACAGGAAGGACCCATCAAATAAGGGTTCATTTTTCTAATATGGGTTTTCCGTTAGTCGGAGATACGTTATACGGAGGTACGTCGGCGCAAATGAATCGCCAAGCACTGCATAGTTCTACTTTACGATTCTTGCACCCTTTTACAGAAGAAACAATGTCTTTTCAAGCACCTTTACCGCCTGATATGCAATCAATCATCGAATGAACGAAATTTCTCCGGAACAAAAGGCTGCTTGGAGGGAACGGACACAGTTGTTAGTTCTGGATAACGAAAAGCCGTTAGTTTTCCGCCGAATACGCATCCTGTATCAATGTTAATTGTATGATTAATGATGCGAGGAGAAAGGACAGGCGTATGCCCATAAACAATCCAAGCGCCATCTTTTGCTTCTCTTTTCGCCCAATCCCTCCTTACAGGCCGTCCGTCGTCTTCACTTTCACCCGTTATATCACCATAAAGGACAAATGTTTTTATACGATTGTTTGTTTTTCCAATCCATTCCCGTTTCAATCCGGCATGGGCAACAATTAATTTTTTGTTGTCAAGAATTAAATAAAGGGGTGAACACTCCACCATTTCTTTAAAATCAGTTGCTACCTTTTTATACTTTTTATATTCCAAAGCTTTCAACTCTTCTACTGTTGTCTCAAGGCCATGAGTGACTTGTACGTTTCGGCCAATTAAATAACGGTAAAGCTTATTGCAGTGGTTTCCAGGCGTGTAATAGGCTTTTTTCTTTTTAACGAGCCGATAGACCAATTCCATAACTGCGACGGAATGGGGGCCGCGATCGGTTAAATCGCCAAGAAAAACAAGTATCCGTTCTTCTGGATGAATTGGAATATTTTCGTTATTCCACTCATACCCCAGCTTATGTAATAAATGGCTAAGTTCTTCATAGCACCCATGAATGTCGCCAATAATATCATAATTCAAATCACTTTCCCTCCTTGCATTGACTTAGTATATCCTGAAATTAAAAAAAGCCTCTTTAAAGAGGTTGTTCAAAAAGTCCGGTACTTCTTTTTCTTTTGAACAAATGCTCTTTAAAAAGGCTTAAACTAATCAAACATGTATTTCTTCGTTCGGGAAGCAACGTTTAGAACAACTCCCAAGGATAGCATGGAAGTGAGGAGCGAGCTTCCTCCAAAGCTGATGAAAGGAAGAGGGATTCCCGTAATCGGCAACAAGCCAATGTTCATTCCGATGTTCTGAAAAATTTGGAATGTCAGCATCCCTATAATCCCTGCACACAAATAGCTGCCGTACGGGTCATTGCTTTCAAGTGATGTATGAATAATACGGTAAATTAACATAAAAAAGACTGAAATCACAATGCTGGTTCCTATAAAACCAAATTGTTCTCCAATAATCGCAAAAATAAAATCTGTATGCGATTCAGGCAAATAGACATTGTTTGATCCAATGCCTTTCCCCGATAATTGTCCCGAACCAATCGCTGTCATCGCCTTTACGAGCTGGTAACCAATTCCTTCTGCATTTTCATAAGGATTGAGCCAGCCATAAATCCGATCAAGCTGATATTCGTTGCCCCTTAATATAAATTTAATAAAAAAATCGGGAAAGCGCAAAAATGTGAAAATAAGCAAGAACACACCGAGAATACCGGCAAAAAAGAGTCCGATTAAAATTCTCCACCGAATCCCGCTGACAAGCAATAAACTGCATACAATTGCCAGAATGATTAAAGAAGTGCCCAAATCGGGTTGAGTTAATATCAGGGCAAAAGGGACAAATGAAACGATCGCAATTTTTCCAACCAAGATGAAATCTTCACGAATACCGCGTTTTAAATATTTCTCATTATGGTGGGCAATTATTGTACTCAATGTTATAATCAAAAAGATTTTCATAAATTCGGAAGGCTGGATTGATCCAAAATATTTAATATCGAACCAGCTCTTTGCACCATTTTTTATCGGAGCAATCGATTTAGGCGCGAATTTCAAAGCGATTAATAAAAAAATGCCAAAACCGTATAAATACCAGTTGATTTGTTTGAAGCGGTCAAAATCAATGACCATCGCAAACCCAATAGCCACCAGCCCAATGATGTAATATATAATTTGCCTAGCTACAAAATTATAATCTCTTAAATGCACAGGAAGATTGGGCTGTGCCCCATGAATTGCAACAATACTAATACAAAGCAGCAGAAATATTAAAAACAATATTGTATAATCTATCTGTTGCCATGGAGTACGAGATTCTTTATTCATGTTGAATAAATCCTTTCTAAGTAATCAAAGTAAAAGGGGTCATTCTAATCTTATCTGAAAATGACCGGCTTGCAAACAAGCAAATGTAAAGAAAAATTGAAGATTGTCATTTATTCGTAATAGAAAGGAGGAGCGGTACATGACCGTACAAAATGAAAATCCTCAAGAATTATACTTGGAAAAGCTTAACCAAGCAATTGAAAACGATGAAATTGATTTTTTTCGCAAAAATTTTCTAGCCTTGCATCCCTATGATCAGGCAAAGTTTTACGTCACATTACATGAAGAAATGAGAATGCGTCTTTATACGTACTTATCTCCTAAAGAGATGTCCGAGGTTTACGAGAATATTGAAGAGCTTGACGACCAAAAAAATTTAATTTCTGAAATGGAGCCGTTTTATGCGGCGCAAATGCTTGCTTCGATGTATGTAGATAACGCGGTTGACGTCCTTAATGAACTTAGCGCAGAACAGATTGCGAGCTACTTGGCGTTAATGGATGCCCATGCGGCAAGAGAGATCAAACAATTGCTTCATTATGAAGAAAAAACCGCCGGAAGTATTATGACAACAGAGTTTGTCTCGATTGAAACACATCAAACAGTTCGTGAAGCAATGGACATCTTAAGGTTTGAGGCTCCAACAGCTGAAACAATCTATTATATTTTCGTCATTGATCCTAGTAAAAAACTAGTTGGCGTTATTTCACTTAGAGACTTAATTGTTGCAGATGGAAATGATAAAATATCAGAACATATGAATGAACATGTTGTGTCTGTTTCAGCCGGGGAAGACCAAGAATCGGTAGCCAAGATCATGAAGGATTACGACTTTCTTGCATTGCCTGTCGTCGATTTTCAAGGGCATTTACTCGGAATTATTACACATGACGATATTGTCGATGTCATTGACGAAGAAGCTTCTGACGACTATTCCAAATTTGCGGCGATTAGCGATGTTGATGCAGTTTATAAAAATCCAATCTCAGCCGCCAAAAAAAGGCTGCCGTGGCTTATTATCCTGCTTTTTCTAGGAATGTTGACGGCCAGTTTAATTGGAAGGTTTGAAAAAACGCTGGAGCAAGTTGCCATTTTAGCAGTTTTTATGCCGTTGATTGCGGGAATGGCAGGTAATACGGGGACACAGTCTCTCGCTGTCGTTATCCGCAGGCTGGCAACAGGAGACCTGGAGGAAGAAAGCAAAATGCGCCTCATTATGCGCGAAGCCGGAACAGGCTTGATTACAGGGTCAACATGTGGTTTGTTAATTAGCGTCATTGTGTTTATTTGGAAAAAATCGCTCTTTTTAGGATTCCTTGTTGGTTTTTCACTTTTTTGTACGTTAATCGTCGCAACCGTTGCCGGAGCGATTATTCCTTTAATTATGGAGAAGCTTAAAATTGATCCGGCCGTTGCCTCTGGGCCGTTTATTCAGACACTGAATGACATTTTAAGCGTGCTTATTTATTTTGGGTTAGCAACGACCTTTATGAGTTATTTACTTTAGAGATTGTTCAAAATGGGACCGAAAATCCGCGGCACATCTCAGCGTTACGTCCTGAAAAACCTTGCTCATGTACCAAGAAACGTACACCCCGCCGGTTTTTCATTCCGTGCCTTGAGCTGTTTGCGTCTGATTCAATCCCTTTTTGAACACGCATTTTAGAGAAAAGCTGAGGTGGGCTATGGAACAGAACGCTTCTGTTACTTCACTCGTTATCGTCGTACTTGTTGCTTTTTTTACGCCAATTGTCCGGGAACGGCTTAAGTTAACGGTCGTTCCCGTTGTCGTGACAGAAATTATCGCAGGTCTCATTATCGGTAAAAGCGGATTTGATTTAATTGGCAATGATCCGTGGCTTGAGATTCTGTCCACGTTTGGGCTTATCTTTTTAATGTTTTTAAGCGGTGTTGAAATTGATTTCTCCATCTTTTCAAAAAAATCACAATCGGCAAGCACAAAAAACGGAAAAAAAGAACCGAACAGCTTCCTTATCTCATCTATTATTTTTCTGTTTATTTTAATTTTGTCATACTTGCTTTCACTCGGCCTTGCTTGGCTTCATTTAATTGAAAACACTTTTTTCATGACACTTATTATCGCGACCATTTCGCTCGGTGTCGTTCTTCCGACATTGAAAGAGGAAAACCTAACAAAAACGGTTATCGGCCAAACCATCCTAATTATCGCAGTTCTTGCCGATCTCGTGACAATGGTTCTGCTTGCTGTTTTTGTTACCTTCTCTTCAAAAGAAGGCGGGAACACTTGGCTTTTGCTCTTACTATTTGCTGCCGGCGTTCTTCTCTATTTCCTTGCGAGATGGTTTAAGAAAGTATCTTTTTTTCAGTCAATGTTAAGGGGCAGCATACAAATTGATACGCGGGCCATTTTTGCGCTTTTAATTGTGTTGGTAGGGCTGTCTGAATCTCTTGGCGCTGAAAATATATTAGGAGCCTTTCTCGCCGGTGTCCTTATTTCACTTTTGTCGCCTAACCCCGATACGACACAAAAGCTCGATTCATTTGGCTACGGATTTTTAATCCCAATATTTTTTGTCATGGTTGGCGTTGAGTTAGACATTTGGACATTGCTATCCGATCCAAACACTTTATTGCTCATCCCATTGCTTTTCTTAGCTCTCGTTATTTCAAAACTATTGCCGATTCTTTTATTAAAACGGTGGTACGATTGGAGAACGGTGTTAGGGGCAGGGTTTTTGCTAACATCAACGCTTTCCCTCGTTATTGCGGCTGCAGAGATCGGCAAGCGTGTTGGTGTCATTGGTGAACAGAAAGCGAATACACTCGTTTTGCTTGCGGTCGTTACATCAATCATTACGCCAATGCTATTTAAAAAAATCTTTCCTCAAGAAAAAATGCAAAGCGAGGTAAAAAATGTTGCATTCATTGGGGCCAATCAATTGACACTCCCTTTGTCAATTGAGCTTGATCCGAATAAATTTAAAACATTCCTATACCATACAAAACAAGAAAAAGTGGAAGAAAACAAGCGGGATTCAAGTTTTTCCATTAGGGAGCTGCCCACTTATCATGTCCTTGAATTAAAAGAAGCCAATGTGTTCGAATCAGATATTGTTGTCATTTCAACCGGGGATGAAGAATCTAATGCTGAAATCGCCCGCTACGCGAAAGAATTCGGAGTAGATCGTGTCATTGCAAGAATTGAATCTCAAGAACTTGGCGATGAGTTAAGAGAAGAGGATATTGAAGTGTTCTCTACAATGTTTTCTTCGAAAGTGTTGCTGCGTGAATTAATTGAATCACCAAGCGTCGCGCAAATGTTCACAAAGCAGGAAAATGGGCTTTTCCAAATCAATATGAGCAATACGCAATATGATGGGATTCCACTGCGGCAGTTTCCTTATTTAGGCGATGCGATTATTGTCCGGGTGTTCAGGGGGAAAGATTCGATCGTTCCTCACGGAGACACCGAACTTAAATTAGGAGACCGGATTGTTGTGACTGGCAGCACAGAAAGTGTAAATGAGCTTAGAAATTTATTAAGTTATTAATTAAAATAACGAAGCAAATGAAGCAAGGAAACTTGTTTCTTTGCTTTGTTCATTCATGCTATACTTTACTGATAGAAAGGCATATTTTGGTTACATACAGATTACGAAATGATTTAAGGGAGGATTACGATGAGTCTTTTATTGGAAGGACAAACATATGTTGTCATGGGTGTCGCAAATAAACGGAGTATCGCATGGGGAATTGCGAAAAGTTTAAGCGAAGCGGGCGCTCGTTTAATTTTCACTTACGCTGGGGAACGTCTAGAGAAAAACGTTAGAGACTTGGCAGAAACGCTGGAACGTAATGATTCGATTATTTTACCTTGTGACATTACTGACGATGGTGAAATTAAAGAAACATTCGAAAAAATCAAGCAAGAAGTTGGCGTCATTCACGGTTTGGCGCATTGCATCGCGTTTGCAAACACAGACGAACTGAAAGGCGAGTATATGAACACAACAAGAGACGGTTTCTTGCTTGCGCATAACATTAGTTCTTATTCGTTGACTGCCGTAGCGAAAGAAGCGAGACATCTTATGACAGAAGGTGGAAGCATCCTTACGATGACCTATTTAGGCGGGGAGCGGGTGCTTCCGAATTACAATATTATGGGTGTCGCAAAAGCATCTCTTGATGCAAGTGTCCGATATCTTGCAAGTGACCTCGGCAAAGATAATATTCGAGTGAACGCGATTTCCGCCGGGCCGATCCGTACTTTGGCTGCAAAAGGCGTATCAGATTTTAACAGCATCTTAAAGCAAATTGAAGAAAAAGCACCGCTCAGGCGTACAACAACCCAAGAGGAAGTCGGAGATACTGCACTATTTTTAATGAGCGACTTATCCCGCGGAATCACAGGCGAAATCTTGCACGTTGACAGCGGTTATCATATTATGGGTTAATTTCAATGTAAAGGCTTTGACTGTCTTCTTTCGACAGTCAAAGCTTTTTTATTCGCCCAGATTTAACGCTAGAGGAGCGCCTTAATATTCGTTGCCTTTCGAGGTGCTGGCATTGCAGACTCGCGAAGTACATGAAAATTTGCTTTTTTCTTGCCGCGGTCTTCCAGCTAGGCACAATCCTCTTTTCTTCGCATAATCTATGGATGTGAATTTAAAAGTGGAGGAGGGTTCCAAGTGTCTAAAAAAAATGATCAGATACTTAAAAGCAGACCTCTAATGTATATTCATCAGCCAAAATTTGAAGGAATTTTCCTTGATCAACAAGTGAAACAAGTGAAAGCAATATCGAAACAAGAATGGGAAAAAAATAACATTCCTATGGCGGAAGATACAGAAATACAAAAGAAACAGGATGGAAATGAAAAGAATTCTGTTAGGGAAGGGAAAACGGAGCAATCTAAACCATTAGGGTCTGAAAATGTCATTGAACATGGTGTACGAAAAAATGCATTCGTAAATAAAACAATTGAAGAAAAACTGCTTTTTTTAACACAACTTCCGAATAACATGCCAACCGTCACATGTGAAATAAGGACACAGGAAAAATTTTATCAATGCCATATTCTATCTTATCTAGATGGACTCGTAACTGTTCGGTTATCAGATAATCATCAGATTGTTGAACTGCCCAGAAAAGAAATCAAATCACTTTCAATTTTAAGGGCTGTCTAATGTGACAGATTTTTAAGGCTGTGCATAAATCCAAGTTCTAGCCTATGAATGTCATACGGGATGATGTGAGCAGCCATGCGATCGAAAAAGGCTAACCAACTTTCCTCCCCAGATTAATTTAGCAAGGTTTTCATATTTTATATGTAGAAGCCTATACGTCCGTGGTTCAATCAGCATATATATGTCCTGAAAATGAAATTTGGAGGGGATGAAAGAATGTCGGACAAAAAAAGACGGAGGGCAAAAGAGATTCACGTTGATAAATTAATCGTGAAAGCAAATGAAGTTATTTTCGTTGATGAAGATGGAAATAAAAAAGAACCCCGAAACGAAGAAGCTCCGGTAATGAGAGATCCGTGGGGATTTTTCTTTCCGCCAAGGCCTGAACAAACCGAAGGTACAGCAGAAAGGGAAGAACACACTGGGGAAGAAAATCAAGAAACGGCAAATGAAAATCAAGAGGCAAATCAAGAGGAAAATCAGCCTGGTGGTTGGCGCTGGATTTAATAAAGCGAAACTTCCCTCAATGGGGGGGTCTTACGGACGGTTGCGGCGTGATAAAGAAATAGGGTATACTCAAGGTATTCACTGAAAATTTAGAAACCAATTGAAGTATGGGAGAGATGTTGATGGGTTATATTTCTCCAATTTCTTTTTCTCATTACTCACAATATCAGGAAAGAATGAGTCAACCGAAAAAAGTAATCGTTTCGCGGATTGACTCGGTGAAAAAAATAAGCAAATATGAAGCATCTTATCGATCATTTACAGATAAAAAACATGAATATATGGAAAAAACACAGCAAACAAAAGCAAACATTCCATATCAATCGTCTTCAGGGCAGTTTATCGATAAAAGAGTGTAGAAGAGAACCGTCCGAGGACTTTAAGGAGTACGGACGGCTCACACTCTTCTCATTCTTACAAAGGCTGTGAACAGTGGATTTTACTGTTCCCCTTATGTGAATGAATGATAATGAAATATCCCCAGACATGAAAGTCTCGCTTTATCGAGATTTTTTTCTTTTTATATCTTTTGACAGTAAAAACCTTCATCTTGTTTCCACTCTGCGTAAAATACTTCTTTGGCATTGGATATTTTATTTAATTTTAATTGTTTACTCAGCCATGCTTCATCAAACCCTGCTTCTTTCAAGTTTTCTTCGTCAACGATCCCATCGCTAATAATTGGGAAAGCTAAATGAACAGGCTTCGGCGGGATTTTAAGATCACTTTTTGTTGGCGTTGCGTACATAGGCTTTTTTAAGACACTTAAACTTCCATTTGACTCCAAAATGGCGTATTCTACTTCACGTATCGAAAATACATCTTTTTGCCGGAGCAAGTTTTGCAGTTGATCAATATCAATCTTGTTCTTTTTTAATTGCTTTCGATCAATAAGGCCGTTGCGGATTACGATTGAAGGTTCACCTTCGAGGAATTTTCTCGTTTTTCTTAATTTTTGTGTGATCCATTCTGCTATAATTATTAAAAGCGCCCACGTAAATGTTGCAAATAAAATGAAACCAAGGTGAACATTTTTATCATAAATGGCATTACCAACAAGTTCACCT
This sequence comes from Pueribacillus theae, assembly GCF_003097615.1. Taxonomy (NCBI): domain Bacteria; kingdom Bacillati; phylum Bacillota; class Bacilli; order Caryophanales; family Bacillaceae; genus Pueribacillus; species Pueribacillus theae. The sequence goes on along the minus strand of NZ_QCZG01000006.1, from coordinate 28,043 downwards.
AAAATTAATGCAGAAATAAAATCAAATGGTGTAAGTTGGCTAATTTGCGTTTTTCCAAACAGCTTCGTTAAGATGAGAAGCATGATAAAGCCAACGACCAGTTCAATTGCTATATAACCGTAAGACATAAAAATTCCCCCTTTGGCATGTACTTCCTCTTAGATTTGCCTGAGGGGGGAAAATTTATGAGCCAAAATTAACTTTCTTCATTGAAACATGAGGAATTCCCGCTTCCATAAATGTTTCGGAGCATGTCGAATAACCAAGGCTTTTGTAAAAGGTTTCAACTTGAATTTGGGCGTTTAACAGAAGAGGCAGCCATTGCTTTTCTTTTGCAGTTTGTTCAATCTTTTGCATAAGCAGGCGCCCTAGGCCCTTATTGCGGAACTCTCTTAATACAGAAATCCTTTCGATCTTTCCTCCGTTATCAACTTTTCTTAATCTTCCGGCACCGATCGGTTTTTCTTCATCGTTGTAAACAATAAAGTGTATGGCATGATTCTCATGTTCATCAATTTCCAATTCGACCGGAACATGCTGTTCTTCAACAAAGACGACGGATCGAACATATAGCGCATCGTTCATTTCTTTATCCGTTTCAACGGCTTTAACAATCATACCTTTTAATCCTTTCCTGCTTGTTTCTTCAATCATTATAGCATATTTGGCGTATGCTTGATGGCTACTCCCCGTTTCGCCATTTCTTTCACGTACAGATCACCTGGAACGATTTGCTCTGGGGGAAATACGCCTTTTTTAGAGATCGTTCCGTTTCCGATCATTTGGGCGACGACGGATATTGTGTTTGCTGTACATCTAGCCATCGCTGTTACATTTTGTGTTCGATCTTTCAATGTTTCCATTTTAAAATGATGGGCGATCGGCTGACCGTCTTTTAGCCCTTCAACTTTTATTTTCAGTAGTACGACATCATCTTTATCATCAAGTTTAAGAATTGGTTCTAATAGTGCTAGCAAAAGGTCCCTAGGTTTAACTTTTACTCCATCAATCTCGATATCGAAATCATTTCTTGTCATATTTAAATCAACGAGAAGTTGAAATTTTTCCGCATGACCTTTATAGCGGATTGTTTTATACTCTAAATTTTTCAAATGCGGAAACGTGTAAGCTAAAGTTGATGTCCCTCCAGCAGTGTGAAAGGCTTCGAGATTACCAAACCCTTCAAAAGTAATCGGCTCAATTTCCGATAAAGAACGCACATGCATTTTCTTTCCGTCCCTTATGATTGTCGAGAGATCTGTATAATGATCGAGAAGCCCTTCAAGTGAAAAAACATGATTGTATTCAAGCGGTGGTTCGGGACGAAGCGGAATCCCGCCAACGGCAAGATAAATGGAATCCACCTGATCGAGCATGCTGGCTCCATACCCGGATAATATATTAATCATTCCGGGGGCGACACCTAGGTCAGGAATGTATGTGATTCCGGCTTTTTTAGCTTCGGAATGAAGGTTCAAAATATGATCAGTGATTTTCCCGATGTGCCCGCCTAGATCAACTGCATGCACGCCCATCCGAATGGCTGCCATTGCAACGTGAACATTAAATGAATAATATAACGCATTGATGATTACGTCAAAAGGTTTTATAAAAGCATCTAAACTTTTGCTGTCAGACGCATCAACGAATGCATGGGATAGCTTTTTTGATTGCAATTCCTGGCAAACTTGCTCAGCTTTTTTGACATTAAGGTCTGCAAGAACAACGTTTTCAACTTGCTGACTGTTTACGAGGTCTCTCGCCGCTTCTTTGCCCATTAATCCGGCGCCTAAAACTGCGATTTTCATTGGTTGTCCTCCTTAATTGCCGTATTTGGTATATCACATTATTCTATTCACGATGGCCAATATGGATAACTGAACCGGCATATTTAAATGATTGTCCTCCATACATTAGTAGTGCATCGAATTTATGTCGAAAAGGGGATGGCTAATGAAGACAGCAATGAACTTTATTAATGGGAAATGGGTGTCATCTAAAACGAATCAATTTGCGGATAATACAAATCCAGCTACGGGCGAGTTGTTGGGTCGTGTCATCCAATCTGATCAGTCTGATGTGAATGCGGCTGTTCTCGCAGCAAAGGAAGCACAGAAACAATGGCGGCTTGTTCCTGCTCCCCAGCGTGCGGAAATCCTATTTCGCATCGGAGCGATGTTGAAGGATCAAAAAGAACAACTGTCACAAATGTTAACGCTTGAAATGGGAAAGGTGATCGATGAAGCACGGGGCGAAGTGCAGGAAGCGATCGATATGGCTTTCTATATGGCTGGAGAAGGAAGGCGCTTATTTGGACATACGACACCTTCAGAGCTTGGCAGTAAATTCGCAATGAGTGTCCGCGAACCAATTGGCGTAGTCGGAATCATTACACCGTGGAATTTTCCAATTGCGATTGCATCTTGGAAAGCATTTCCGGCCATTGCCGCCGGCAACACAATCATTTGGAAACCAGCAACGGAAACCCCTTTTTTAGCTGAAGCATTTGTGAAGATTTTCGAAGAAGCCGGGCTTCCAGACGGTGTAGTAAACCTTGTGTATGGAACAGGCCTTGAGGTTGGATCCGCCATCGTTGAACATCCGCATATACAGGTCATTTCATTTACTGGCTCAAATGAAGTCGGGCGGACAATTGCGGAAAGGGGCGGCAAGCTTTTAAAAAGAGTTTCGTTGGAAATGGGTGGAAAAAATGCAGTTATTGTCATGGATGATGCAGATCTTGACTTGGCGATTGACGGCATCGTTTGGAGTGCGTTCGGTACGAGTGGGCAGCGGTGCACGGCGTGCAGCCGTATCATTGTTCATCGCAAAGTGAAAACCGAATTGGAAAATCGTTTAATTGAAAGAATGCGTTCATTGAAAATAGGAAACGGATTAGATGAAACGGTACAAATTGGGCCTGTCATTCATGAACAAGCTTTGGACCGAATTCACAATTATGTTGAAATCGGCAAGAGGGAAGGGGCAAAATTGCTTGTTGGCGGCAGGAAATTATCGAACCGCTCGCTCGCTGGCGGAAACTACTATGCGCCGACATTATTTACAGATGTAAGTCCATCTATGCGAATTGCGAAAGAGGAAATTTTCGGACCGGTTACTTCGCTGATCCCGGTTGACAGCTTAGAAGAGGCTGTTGATGTCAATAACAATGTTTCTTACGGATTATCGAGTTCAATTTTTACGAAAAATGTGAACAAGGTTTTTCAGGCACTGCGTGACTTGGATACGGGCATTGTTTACGTAAATACCGGAACGACAGGGGCGGAAATCCATCTTCCATTTGGCGGGACGAAAGAAACCGGAAATGGGCACCGTGATTCCGGATTAGCAGCTCTTGATGTTTTTACGGAATGGAAAAGTATTTATATCGACTACAGCGAAAAACTTCAAAGGGCTCAAATTGATGTCTAAAAAATATATTAGGAAGAATTTCTAATTCGCTTCAAGGAAAAAGATCGGTTGAAATTTCACCGGTCTCTTTACTTTTTTATCCAAGAATATTTGCCATCTTTAGGAGGTATTTTAAAAAAAGAAAGGAAACATTATCTTCTAAGGAGCATCACAAATGAAGAAGGTTCTTTTTTTACCTTTTCTAAAAATGCCTTCAGGACATCATCAAACGGCTAAAGCGTTGGCATCCTGGATTAAAACCTATGACAAGTCCATCATTTGCGAAAGTGTGGATATTTTTTCATTTGCTTTTCAAAAGACTGAAGCCTTTATTTCGCGCTCCTATTTATATGCTATTCAATATTTACCTTCATTCTATAGTTGGCTTTACCGGAAAAACGCTTGTGAAAACCAAGAAAAAGGACGTTTTCTCTTTTATGAACTGCTATTTGAAAGGGAAATGGCAAAACTTATTCGAGAAAAACAGCCTGACTGGCTTATTTGTACGCATGCACTTCCTTCCTATATTTTAAACCGACTAAAACTAAAACAACATATTGATCTTCCTATTGTAAATGTATACACCGATTATTTTATCAATTCCGTATGGGGGACAGAAGCGATTGATTTCCATTTGGTCCCGGATACGTCTTTCAAGGAGCAACTAATGCAACGTGGGGTAAATGAGCGTTCCATTTTTGTAACTGGCATCCCATTGCACCCTTCTATACAGCGTTCAGAATCTTTCAATCACACGTTTTCAAAATACAATCTTCTCGTGGCTGGCGGCAGTCTTGGAGTCGGGGGGATTCAATCATTTATCCGCAAGCTCACGCCTTTTGAAAATATCCACTTTTACGTGCTTTGCGGTAAAAATAAACGTTTGTACGAAACCCTTAAAAATATGAATGAATCGCATGTAACGCCGTTGCCTTATATTCAAAACCCCCGGGAAATGAATGGCATTTATGAGCAAATGAATGGCATTATTACAAAGCCAGGCGGTGTTACTGTAACCGAGAGCTTATATAAACATATACCGATATTTATTTACCATACATTGCCCGGACAAGAAGAGATGAATTTTTCTTATTTGTCTGCCAATGGCCTTGCATATGATTTGCGCCGTCCTAAAGAAGAATGCATTGGACAAGCCGTTCTCACATATTTGTCGGATGACAAAGAAATGGGAAATTACAAAAAAAGATTAGCCTTTTTCAGAAAAGGATTGCTGATCAGAATCTAGCGATGTTCCTTTCGCATATTGTATAGAGACAACTGTAAAAGGAGACTTGTGATGGTTTTAAGGTTAGGCTTATTTTACATTTGGAAATGTTTTGATCCCCTATATTATTATTGTACGCGCCTTACTTCATTGGCCAAACGGTATCCCAATCACCATAATATACTCAGAGTACGAACCACTTGCTATAAAGGGTGTGAGGCAGTCCTCTCCGATGGAACAGCAATCAAACGCAATGATATATTAATTAAGATCCACTTGCATAATGTTCAAATTCTAAAAGAGACGAAGCACTTTGCGAACGAACTGCAAAAGGGAAAGTGGATTTACCGTTCGGTTGAGCGTTCGCTGCCTGAACTTGTCACTTTCATTAAAGAACACGATAAATGTGACGAGATAAAGGGGATTATTGGCATCACAACGCTAAATCGTGGTTCCGGGCGCCTCGGATTTGAAACAATTGAGATTTCAAGCCGTTTCTATAAATGGTTTAAATGGTTTATTCAGTTTCCAATTCTTTATTTAACGACTGCTAATTTATCGTGGAAAGATTCGTTTCGTCACAAGCCGAATTATTTGTTTATGTCAAAAGCAGCATTGTTTGAGAAGTATAGTAAATCATAAGTATGCCCATGATTTACCACTGTACCTGCCAATTCTCGTCTTCTATACTTAAATATAGAGGGAGTGGATTGGTATGCTTTTTTTTATTTTGCTATCTATTGCTCTACTGCTAATAGGTTTACTTTTTAAAGCATATAAAAATACGAAAGATGTCGTTATTAACGAAATTGAAATTCCTATTAATGGAGTGAGGCTAGATGGAACAAATCTTCAGATTCTCCATATTTCGGATTTGCATCTTGAGAATATTTCTGTCACGCCTGAGGATTTGTACGAGCATTTAAAAGATCGTCCAATTGATCTCATTGCACTTACTGGTGATTTTCTTGATCGAAAACGTTCGATTCCAAAATTAAAGCCCTATTTAAAAATACTGAAAACATTAAAACCGAAACATGGCATCTACGCTGTATTTGGCAACCATGATTATGTCTTGAGGAAAAATCATTTACAGCTCTTAGAGGAAACATTGCGTTCTTTCGGCTGCCATATTTTGAAAAATGAATATCAGTCAATTGAAATGAATGGGGAAATGCTGAATATTATTGGGATTGATGATTATAGTACGAATCGAAGCAACATTTCCGCTTCCTATTCAGGTGTAGGAAAAGGGATTAATTTAGTTTTAACGCACGATCCGAATATCGTGCTTGAGATGGAAAATGTTCAATACGACTATTTGTTGTCCGGGCATTTCCACGGCGGACAGATTCACTGGCCGAAGCCATACCATCTTGCCAAAATGGGAAAGCTCGTCCAGATGAATATCGTCAAAGGGCTTCATATGCTGCATGGCAAGCGATTTTACATTAGTGAAGGCCTTGGACAAACCGGTGTGAATATCCGAGTCGGGAGCAGACCTGAGGTAACGGTTCACAACCTTATTTTTTCAAAAACAGATAAAAAATCTAAAAATACTTTAACCGCAGTTTAGTGGTAAAGTATTTTTTCTTTTTATGGCATAATGTAAGAAAAGAAAAATGTTTTTGAAACGAGGTTCTTCGAAGTTGAAACGTTTAGTCGTTTGGATAAGTTTAATTTTGTTTATTGGACTTGCATTTACCTTTGAAAAGCCACTTTCTGTAAAATTTGATGAGAAAATCCTTTTGTTTTTTGAGAGCATCAGAACAAACTTTTTGACAGTTGCGTTTTACGTATTTACCGAAATTGGATCGTTCAAAATTTTGCTTCCTATCACGATTATCGTTTCTATCTTTTTAATCTATAAAAAGCGTTTTATTGAATTCGCTTTTTTGATGATCGCATTTTGGGGCGTGAGAGGAGTCAACACTTTGCTAAAAGGATGGTTTGAGAGGGAACGCCCTTCCTTTCATTCGCTTATCGAAGTTGGCGGCTTTAGCTTTCCTAGCGGACATGCGATGAATTCTACCGTTGTGTTCGGTTTTTTGTTTTATTTATTTTTGCATATTCTTAATGTCAGGCAGAAAAACAGAATGATGTGGCTGCTAGCAACCATTGCCATCGTTTCTCTTATTGCGATAAGCAGAGTTTATCTTGGCGTTCACTACCCTACGGACATTGTTGCAGGTGCGGGCTGCGGCTTGCTCTATCTGTTTATCATCATCTATTTGTATCAACTCACACTCCGTTTAAAGCGGTAAAAAACCTCCTAAATTTAAACAGATCTGGCTTCCGGCCGCTGACATCTGACTTCTGTCATTTATAATGCCCCCCAATCTTTTTCGCTCGTTCGAACGCTTGCCCGGCATCTGTAAGAGACGAGGCGCGAACGATAGAGGACGCGCCGTATTTTTGATAAATCGCATCAATGGCGCTATTCAGGCTTTCTCTTTTAAGCACAGCATCGAAATCAAATAATCCAAGCTGGAGAGCCGACGCCGGCTGAAGCTGTGACAGCGCAACCCCGGCACTCCGGATCGGAAGCCGATCCCAATGCTGGCAAAACAATTGGAAAGCCGCTTTGAAAATGGTCATTCCGTCATTTGTAGGAGATAAAAGTTTCACCTGCCGGTTCAGTCTAGTCGGAAAATCGAAATCGGCGCCTCTGACGCTGATTGAAACAGTCGAGCCGCGATAATTTTTTGTGCGGGCCCGGCGTGCAACCTCTTCACTTAGTTCAAGCAAAACCACTTTAATATCATCCAGCTTCCGGTAATCGCGCGGCAATGTCATATGGTGGCCAACGGCTTTTTGTTGCTCATATGTTTTCAATGTGACAGGGGAGTAGTCAATCCCATTCGCGGTAAGCCAGAGCACTTGGCCATTAATGCCCCATCGCCGCTTAAGTTTTTGTAATGGAAAGTTGGCTAAATGTCCAATTTGGCGTATCCCCATTCTTTGCAAATGTTTTTCCATTCGGGAGCCTACACCGAACATTTTTCCAATAGGCAGCGGCCATAAGTCTTTCTTTAGGTTCGTTTCATCCAACCGAAAGATGCCTTTGGGATTTTTTTTCGCAAAATTATCACAAGCCATCTTGGCGAGAACCTTATTTGGCCCGATGCCAATCCTTGCTTTAATCCCCTTTGTCTCTTCACCCTGTTCAATGGCAATTTTTATTTTTTCCGCAATTTCAAATGGCTCGCCGAAAAAGCGCTGGCTTCGTGTAACGTCAAGAAATTGCTCATCAACTGAATAAGGCTCAACAAGGTCAGTAAATGTTTCCAGCATTTTGGTAATTTCGTATGAAACATCAAGATAGCGCTGCATTCGCGGACGGACAATCGTTGCCTGCGGGCATTTTTGCTGCGCTTCCCACAGTCTTTCAGCATTTTGCACCCCATATTTTTTCGCAAGCGGGCAGGCTGCCAGTACGACACCGCTTCGCCTTTCCGGATCGCCGGAAACGATAACAGGCTTATCATTTAAGGATGGGTTATCCATTTTTTCAACTGAAGCATAGAAAGATTGCATATCAACAAGAAAAATGTGCCTATTTTCCATCATAATAAAACCCTGCTCTCTTTATTGGAAACATCAGGAACATGTGTTCCTTTTAAACCTATTATATGCAAACATATGTTTTATATTCAATGGAAATTGCTGTAAACAGAAAAAGCGATAACGCGTTCTTTTTGCACCATATGGGGAGGCAAGCAAAAAAAGGAACAGCTTTTACTTTAATTACCAGTGTTAAAGAACTGATGTTCGCATATAATATGTGTAAGAATGCTTCACAACAGGGAGGGATTGCCTTGGGTTTTCGCCAAGGGGAAATCATTGAAATTATCTATATTGATCGCTATGGCGAGTTAAGCCAACGGTGGATTCGCATCATTTCAGAAGAAAATGAAAGGATCATAGCATATTGCTACGCGAAACGGAAGGTGCGTTCTTTTTTAATTAAAAATATTTTAGGAATGAGGAAGGTGAATGCCTCATGACATTTAAACCTTCGAAAACCACACCTGGATTTAACCTTATGTGGGAAGGTAGCAGAATGATGCTGCCTGAGCATGTCACGATGCTGCAAAAACACCGTAAAGAGTCCCTAAAAAAACCAAAACCCAATTTAGATGAACAGCAGTTGGATGAGATATCTGCTGTCATTCAATATTCTTACCAAGCCAGTGCCCCAATTACTTTAACTGTTTTTGGCGAAGATCAGGATCAACATAAAACCGGAATCATTGTGAATGTAGATTTACAGCTTAAAAAGCTAAGGCTTGAAAATAACGGGGAATGCGAATGGATTGATTTTGCACGAATTATAGATGCTTTTTCATAAGGTTTAAAAAGGGATTCTTCACTTATGCAGAATAAGTAAAACGGGATAATTTTGCGTAGGGGCGTTTCGGGGCAGATTGGGTAGACAGAAAGAATATATGGAAAAAGACGAAAGAAAATATGGATCAGGTGGTTATCTTTAGGGGTCAGGCTCCAGACTTAAGCATAGGTGGGAACTTTCAATCAGGCGGGGCCTGGACTCCACCTGATTTCCGAGGCTTCAACTTGCTCGAACAAGTTCGCTTACAGATGTTTTAAACCAACATTGAAACCATGAATATTAATACGCCGACAAGGACAACAATTACCCCTATCCCAATCGCAATTAAACTTTTATTATTCGCATCTGAACGATGATTCCTGTTTACAGGCTGAATTTTATTTTGTTGTTCCCGATCTTTAGCCAATGAAAAAACCTCCATGTGGTTAAAAGTTTCAATCACATTTCCATTTTAACGCAGACAAGCTACTTATTCATCTGATTTTTCAAACGAAATTCGACTTTTTCGCAGGTTCTCCATTCGCTAAATGTCCATGCTCAAATTTTTCTCATCCTTCATATTGTAACTGTGAGTGGCAAAAACCTAAAGGAGGCAATATTTTTGGAAAATCAATATTATTTAGAAGAAGATGAGCAGCGTCAATTTGGAGGCCAATATTATCCTCATTACCCTTATTCACATTATCATGAGCATCATTCAGGACACTATTTAGGGCATCACTCTGGGCATCATTACGGCTATCATCACCCACATCATTATCCGCAGCACCCACAACACTATTATCCGCACGATCCATACCATCATTATCCACCCCAATACTACCCACACCAACCTTATCCATTTCCTGGGGGATACGGTCCAAGATAATAAAGCAACATTTCCATCAGCGGTTACGAGACTTCTTGTAGCCGCTGATATTTTTTTAATAAAAAGGAACACTATAAACAGAAATCAGAGGTCAGAAGCCAGGCTAGAAGAAATCGGCGAAAAAGACCGATTTCGATTTTTTTAAAAAATACACGGAGGGATTTGTTTCGATGCATACGATGTGGAAAGGTTCAATAAGCTTTGGCCTTGTAAATATACCAGTGAAAATGTACAGTGCGACAGAAAATAAGGATATTCGGTTTAGGCAGCTTCATAAAGAGTGTGGTTCACCAATTAAATATAAAAAAACTTGTCCGAATTGTAATAAAGAAGTGGTCGAGGATGACATCGTAAAAGGATATGAGTATGAGCCCGGAAAATATGTCATTATAAAAGAAGAGGATCTTGCTTCAATCGCCCCAGAAACCCATAAAACAATTGAAATTATCGATTTTGTTAACTTAGAGCAAATTGATCCGATCTATTTCAACAAAACATATTTTCTTTCCCCAAATGAAACAGGAGACAAGCCATACCAATTGCTGCGGGAAGCAATGAATCAAACTGGAAAAATCGCCATTGCCAGAGTCATGATTCGTTCAAAAGAAAGTCTGGCTGCCGTTCGCATCTATGAGAACTGTATTGTCATGGAGACGATATTCAGCCCAGATGAAGTTCGTTCCGTCAACCTCGTACCTGGTTTGGATAAGGAAATCAAATTGAACGAAGCAGAAATGAAAGTGGCGGTCCAGTTGATTGAAAATTTGGCGACTGATTTTAACCCGGAAAAATACACGGATGAATACAGAGAAAGGTTAAATGACCTGATTCAAACAAAAATTAGGGGAGAAGAAATTGTGAAAGAACCTGACTTGCCAAAGGCCAACGTTGTCGATTTAATGGAAGCACTTCAAGCGAGCGTGAAAGCTACGAAACAAGAAAAAACAAAGAAAACCGCTAAGCCAAGAACTCGTAAAAAGAAAACATCGAGCGGATAATATAGGGCCCGCGGGTCCATTACTCTTTTTCATCGAAAACACACTTACTTGGAGGTACATTGACAAAAGCTTGAATAACAGGTTGCCTCAGTTCATGTCCTTCTGTCCATTCAAGAAAATGAACTTTCACGGTTAGCTTCGGCTTTATCCAAACAGCTTCCTTTATCCGAGCTGGGTTATTAAAAAACGGATTATTATTCGTTTTTAAATGGTTTATTTTTTCTGTTAATTGCCTCCATTCCGTTGATTTCATTTTTCCACTCCCCGCATGCCCAATGTACCAAAGCCGGCCTTTCTGATCATAAAGGCCAAGTAAAAGAGAATTTACAATTCCGGATCGGAAGGTAACTCCTGCAACGACAGCAATCAAGTCGTTGTAGTTTTTTTTCTTTTGCCAACTCGCATTTTTTCCATTAATCACGTACTTACTGTTCAAATCTTTTATAACCATTCCTTCTAATTCCTGTTGTTCAATCGCTTGATACAATAACTGTCCATTGCCAAAAGAGGGGACGAGCTGAACTGCGTTTCCAGGAATAATAAGATCGGAAAGAAGCTTGAGACGTTCTTCTAGCCGGAAGTCGTTCATCCATTCTCCGTTATAGAAGATAATATCAAAAATCATATACGTTACAGGGACACTGTTTCTCAAATGGGAAACCCGTTCCAAACGGCGAATGCCATCCCGGCGCATCACCTCGTGAAATGATGGTTTACCGTCAATTCCTAGCGCGATAACTTCACCGTCCAGAATCACGGAATCGGCCTTGCAAAATGAACGGATATCGGTTAATTCCGGATAATGGAAAGTTCGTTCGTTCTTTTTCCGATTAAACAATTGAACATCTTTTCCATCATAATAAGTTAACAATCTCACACCGTCCCACTTTACTTGGAAGATCCAATTTTCACCTGTGGGAATATCTTCAGTTTTTATTGGCTCGAAAGGAATAATTGGTTGAAATTGCATAGAAGCTCCCTTCTAATTAAATTGGGACTCCTAAGGAATCCCATTAAATTCATATTTTAACAAATGCTTAAGTAAAATATTCAATTCGGGCTTTCGGAAACAACGTGTTAATATAGCTTTCCAATGTATCTTTTATTTCTTCTTGCTCGCGATCCGTATATACGTATTTGCCAATACCGTAGCGTCCCCATTTCCATTTTCTTTTGGACTCGTCAAGTTCAAGTTTCGTCATTGGATAATTTTGTTCGATGACCCGTTTAGCAGGCTTTGTAAAGCGGTGCTGGATCATTTCAAATGTTAAGCCGCCTTTCGCATAGTCCGGAAGTTTATTCTCCAATTTCACAAGCATCTCTCTGTACCCGTCTTTCCATCCTTCATGTAAATAAATCGGCGCAATGATAAATCCTAGTGGGTAATTTGCTTTCGCCACTTTAACTGCCGCATCAATTCTTTCATCCAATCTTGATGTGCCCGGTTCAAAATATTTAATAACATAATCATCGTTTATACTAAACCGAAAACGCGTTCTGCCGTTATGTTTGGCATCGAGTAAATGGTCGACATGCGCAAATTTCGTGACAAACCGCAATTGGCCATACTCCGATTGCCCAAAAAATTCAATTGCTTTTTTTAGTGTATGAGTTAAATGATCGACACCGACAATATCAGATGTACATGACGCTTCAAATCTTGTTTGTTCAGGCGCCCGTTCCATCATGTATTGGTTTGCAGCATCAAAAATTTCATTGATATTAACATAGGTACGGATATACGGCTTGCTGCCCATCGTTGTCTGCAAATAGCAATAGTGACAGTGCCCCATACAACCTGTTGCGAAGGGAATCGCGTATTCAGCGGACGGCTTTGACGTATCGAATTTCAATGTTTTTCTGACACCGACGACCAATGTTGATTTTGCCATGCGATATTTTTGGAAATGGTTCTCTCCAGGAAGATTCCGAATCTGGTTGTGGGATGTCGTTTGCCTTATTTCAATGCCCATCTTTTCGAATTTTGAAATCAATTCTTTGCCAAGGGAATATTCCAGCGCCCGAGGTTCAACATAGACAAGTTGGGGAAGAAAGGGCTTAACCATAAAAATCTCCCATATCTGCCAAACCAAATGCTTCTCGGTAGGCTCTTTCAGCTTCGTCCGCTGTTTCAAATACCGCAACTTCTTCAGTTAAAGGGTAGTACGTTTCATACAAAAAAAGAGCTAGATCGCCAGGTGACTCAGGATGGTGAACAATTGCAGCTTCTTGGACATTTGCAACATCTTGGGCATGGGGATTACGAATAATTACGTACACAACTTGTCCCGGGAAACAACGTTGATTTAACATATTTTCACCCAATCTCCTTTACATTCTTTTGGTTATTTTGCTAAGCCAACTTTTCTCTATTACTTTCACCTAGCGCATACTTTCTATTCACAAAATCAACACTAAGGAAACAATCTATTTTTAGAAGCGGGGGATGGCAGTTGACCCAGCAGTTTGAATTAGAAATTGAAGGAAAGCTCATCCGAATAACGAATCCCGACAAACTATTTTGGCCGGAGTTGGAGATAACGAAGCTGGACTATATCAAATACCTCGTTGATATGTCACCGTTTATTCTTTCTTATACAAAAAATCGCCTATTGACGACGATTCGTTATCCGAATGGAATTTACGGAAAATCATTTTATCAAAAAAATGTGCCGAGCAATAAACCAAATTGGGTTCTTACACACGAATGGCAAGGCACGAAATATGTGCTGCTTAACGATCTGCCGACATTAGTATGGTTGGGAAGCCAAGCATGCCTCGAGATCCATGTGTCGTTTAATTATTATGATGCTATAAACAAACCAACGGAATTAGTCTTCGATCTCGATCCATCCGATCCTTCCAATTTTTGCTTAGTTCTCGAAGTCGCTTTAAAGATTAAAGAAGTATTGGACTCTTTAGGGCTCGTGAGCCAGGCAAAAACATCAGGAGCAACGGGTTTGCAAATGTATATCCCGATAGACCCGCGCTATACGTATGAAGAAACAAACAAAATTAATAAATTCATTGCTTTATACATAGCTGAAAAATACCCGCAACTTGTGACTATTGAGCGGCTGGTGAAAAATCGGGGAAAAAAACTGTATTTTGATTATATACAGCACGGGGAAGGGAGAACGTTGTCAGCGCCTTATTGCCCGCGTGCAAGAACGGAAGGATCAGTCTCGGCGCCTGTGACGTGGGAAGAAATCGAGAAAGGTTTTCATCCGCGTGATTTTACGATAAAAAATATAAAGACACGCATCAAAGAAAAAGGAGACTTATTCTCGATTGTTACAACAGAGAAACTAAATCAAAGCCTTGATGATTTACTTAAAGTGATAGGAAAGAAAGTAACATCCACTTGAAATTTTCTTTAAAAGGGAATCAACTATCCAATAAATTACTAATCATTGCATTTTATTTATCAAAATAAGCAATTTATCGTATAATTAACTATTAGAATAAAAAATAAAAGGTGGGACCACAGTGGCTGTAACTCCAAAACCGGCATCAACCGTAATTTTAATGGATAAACAGGATAGAGTGTATTTGACAAAACGCCCAAAAACGATGAAGTTTTTAGGTGGATTTTTTGTTTTTCCAGGTGGGGCAGTTGATAAGGAAGACAATGTACCAAAATGTGAGTATATAAAAAATTGGGATTCAAATGCATCATTAAATCATGCGGACTTTATTGCTGCCGCAAGAGAGCTATTTGAAGAAGTCGGCGTTTTAATTGCAAGAAAAGACGACGGATCATCCGTACAGCTTGAACACGAAAAAGCGTTGGAATACCGCCGCCTATTGGTGCAACGGAAAATGTCATTTGTCCAACTGCTGCAGCAGGAACGACTCTATTTAAATCTTGAAAGCTTAACCTATTTTGGTTGTTTTACGACACCAGAAGATAATCCATATCGTTTCGAGACTCGATTTTTCCTCGCTCAATTGCCGGAGGGCCAATCCCCGGAACCAGATAATTATGAAATCGAAGAAGCTTTTTGGACCACGCCAAGCGAAGCGCTTTTAGCGTATGAAAAAGGAGAGCTGCCGATGGTTCCTCCAACGATTCTTTCGCTTCGTACGATTTTGAATTACCAAAATGGCGCGCCTTTAATGCTTCCAGTGATTGAAGATAAAGATTTACAGATATTGAGATCAAAAATGATGAAACAATAATATCAAATCAAGAATTTAGTGAATAAACACTATCTTTCTGTGAAACTAAACCTTCTTTCATTAATTTTGCAAGATGTGCCTCAGTCGTTCTTCTTGCAACATCAAATACACTTGGATGGATCGTATTTTCATAGATCATTTCTGTTAATTGGGTTGAGGTTAGGCTTCCTTTTTCTTCAAGGAAAGATTTAATTTGCTTTTCACGCTGCAGTCTACGGTTTATAACGAAGTCAATCTGTTCATAAGGACTCAAAACCCATTCGCCGTGTCCGGGTCCGATTTTTTTTAACTTTAACTGTTTGAGACGATGCAGTGTATCAAGATAATCCCTCATGTCACCATCAGGAGCGCCAATCCATGTCGTGCCTTCAGCTACGATATTATCACCAGCAATGAGTATTTCTGCAGAAGGGATATACAGGTTTAATTGCCCGGAGGTGTGCCCCGGCCCGTGGATGATTGTAATTTTCACACCAGCGACAGCTAAAATGTCTCCTTCCTCAAGAAATGCCAAATGATCCATAGGTGAAATCGCTTTTTTGATTTCTTCTTTTTCATTTTTATGGCAATAAACAAGTGGGGACCAATCCGCTAATCGCCGGACACCTGGCGCATGATCGGGATGGGAATGCGTTAGAACAATTTTGTCGGGTTTCGCGAGCTTGTTTTCTTTTATTGCTTTTTCCAGCTCTTCTTTCGTTTCCGGCCGATCATATCCCGCATCAACGAGCAAGCTTTCCTGTTCATTTCCAATTAAATAAGAATTCGTTGTTGTGTTCGGCCACAACGTTGGAGTTGGGACAGGCACCCGTATAATTTTAATTTTATTATTCACTGACCTCATCCTTTCATCAATTCAGACAAAAATATACAAATCACGCATTGAAACATATTCATCGTTAATCATCAAATTCCTTCAACAATGAAAAAATCTATCGATTGACATGAAATAAAGGATATGATATTTAATTAGTGATATTATCACTCTTATTAGCAGAATGCTAATACATTTGCAACGGAATGATTTTCAGGAAAGGAAGAAGGCTAGTGGAAAAAAAACAATTTCAAGCTGAATCCAAACGATTATTAGAGATGATGATTAATTCCATCTATTCTCAGCGTGAAGTTTTCCTAAGAGAGTTAATATCGAATGCAAGTGATGCCATTGATAAAATCTATTATAAAGCCTTAACCGATGACACCTTAACGTTTGATAGAGACAGCTACTACATAAAAGTAACTGCTGATAAAGAAAACCGTATGCTGAAGGTCATTGACACCGGAATCGGGATGACGAAAGAAGAGCTTGAAAATAATCTCGGCGTCATCGCAAAAAGCGGTTCGTTGGCATTTAAAAATGAAAATGAAATAAAAGATGGACATGATATCATTGGCCAATTTGGCGTTGGGTTTTACGCGGCCTTTATGGTGGCTGATGTCGTTACCGTCATTAGTAAAGCATTGGGAAGCGATGAAGCATACAAATGGGAATCAGAAGGTGCTGACGGCTATACCATTGTTCCATATGAAAAAGATGATGTGGGCACTGAAATTATATTACAGATTAAAGAGAATACAGAAGATGAGAATTACGATGAATTTTTAGAGGAAGATCGTTTAAAAGAAATTATAAAAAAGTATTCCGACTTTATCCGCTACCCCATTAAAATGGATGTTACCGTCCAAAAACCTAAAAAGGATAGCGAAAATGAATATGAAGATCAGATCGAAGAACAAATTATAAATAGTATGGTTCCCATTTGGAAAAAGAATAAAAGCGAACTGACTGACGAAGATTATGAAAACTTCTATACTGAAAAGCATTACGGTTTTGATAAACCGCTTAAACATCTTCATATTAGCGTCGATGGGACGATCAGGTACCAAGCGATCTTATATATTCCAGAAACCATTCCATTTGACTACTATTCAGCAGAATATGAAAAAGGGCTTGAGCTCTATTCCAATAGTGTCTTGATTATGAGCAAATGTCCAGAATTGCTGCCTGATTACTATAGCTTTGTAAAAGGAATGGTCGATTCCGAGGATTTATCGTTGAACATTTCACGAGAAATGCTTCAACACGATCGCCAATTGAAAATCATCGCAAAAAACATTAACAAAAAAATAAATAATGAATTAAAAAATATGTTAAAAAACGAACGAGAGAAGTATGAGAAATTCTACGAATCATTCGGCAGACAGCTTAAATACGGAGTGTACAGTGATTTTGGAAGAAACAAAGAAGAATTACAAGACTTGCTGCTGTTCTACTCCTCAAAAGAGAAGAAAATGGTGTCGCTTGATGAATATGTTTCCAGAATGCCGGAAGAGCAAAAATATATTTATTATGCTTCAGGGGAATCATATGAGAGACTGGATAAATTGCCTCAAACTGAATTAGTATCTGAGAAAGGCTATGAAATTCTATATTTCACAGAGGATATTGATGAGTTCGCCATAAAAATGTTAATGACATACAAAGAGAAAGAATTCAGATCGGTATCAAGCGGCGACTTAGGGATTGAGCCTGATGAAAACGATAGCCAAACAGACTCAGAAGATAAAGAAAACAAAGAGCTTTTTGACGCGATGAAAGAAATTTTGTCAGACAAGGTGACAGATGTAAGAGCATCAAAACGATTGAAATCCCATCCCGTCTGCTTAACTTCAGAAGGTGAAGTAACGATCGAAATGGAAAAAGTCCTTCAAGCGATGCCTGATAATCAAAACATAAAAGCGAATAAGGTATTGGAAATTAATCCAAATCATGAAGTCTTTGAATCGTTAAAATCCGCTTTTGAACAAGATAAAGAGAAGTTAACATTATATACAAATCTACTGTTCAACCAAGCACTGCTCATTGAAGGGTTGCCAATCCATGATCCGGTTGAATTTACAAACGATATTTGCAAAGTGATGGTTTAAGAATGGGTAACAGCTCTATGAATGAATAGAGCTGTTATTTTTTTTAGATGAATTTTTACATTATTATGATAAAGTAATGATAGGATGTAGTTAGCTGTTCTATAAAAAGGGGTGCTAAACAAATGGCAGAAGATAAAGTGTATGCAATCCAAGATGATTATCCAGATAATTTTGCTTGGTGTTATGGATGTGGACGTCTCAATAAAGATGGCTATCATTTTCGAACGGTATGGCAAGGAGATAAAACGCTCACAGTTTACGAACCACCTGAAAAACAACTTCACAGCGGAGGAATTCCAGGATTTGTGTATGGGGGATTTATTGCCTCTCTCATCGATTGCCACGGTACTGGCTCAGCATCCATTGCAAAGCATCGGAAAAATGGCTTCGAACCTGGAAGCGGAGAGGAGCCACCAAGATTTGTGACTGCCTCGCTGCATGTAGATTATATTCGGCCGACGCCCCAAGGAGTCATGTTAAAGGCAATAGGAGAAGTGGAAGAAATCCATCCTAAGAAAATGAAAGTCGAAGTCGAAGTTTTTGCGGACGATACATTGTGTGCCAAGGGAGAGGTTATTGCGGTCGCCATGCCGAAAACGTTTGGAAAGGAATGAAGAAACATATCTATTAAGGACCATCCGCTAGCCCACTTTTAGGCGATTCTTCCTCTAGTCTGAAAGTGGGGCCATTATTAGGGCAGATAGTCGATAAAGCGATACTTCCATCCGCGAAGATCTTACGGACGGTTGCGGCGTGATTAATCGCAACTTGGTTTTGAAATAATTAAAATATTAAAACTTTTTATGCCTTTGATTTATTGTAGTATAATGGTAACGTTCTTTTATACCGCATAGAAAGCAGGCAAATAAGATGGGAACTTGGCATCTGCTAATCGGCCATTATGGATATATCACAGCTTTTATTATATTGTCTTTCGGGGTAATCGGCATCTGGTTCCCTGTGCCTGACGAAATCATTTTAACGTATTTGGGCTATGTTACTTCTTTAGGCGAAATGAGCTTCTTTTTGCTATTAGCATCCGCCTTTTTTGGGTCGCTTTGCGGAATTTCAATTAGCTATTTACTGGGAATAAAATTGGGAGAGCCTTTCCTTAACAAATACGGCCCAAAGCTTTTTATTAAAGAAAAAACCATACGTAAAACAAATCAATTGTTTCATAAATATGGTTCTCTCATGCTTATTATTTCTTTTTTCATACCTGGCGTCAGACACGTTGCTGCCTATCTCGCCGGGATTACCCGTTTTTCCTTCAAACGGTTTGCCTTGTTTGCGTATATAGGTTCTTTCGTTTGGGTGATCATCTTTTTGGGCATTGGTTATCATCTCGGAGAAAATTGGGAACATATTTTCTTATATATTCAAAAATATATGTGGAGTTTAATACTGTTCCTGCTTGTTCTTACAATTATACTCATTTTCTATAAATGCTATTCTAAAAAACGAAGAACAATATAGCGGCTTAAATTCTAAGTCCATTCGCCAATGGGTTGTCCCATATGCACTTCACTATTAATCACGGTTGTCGGCTTGAAGCGCGGATTTTTTTCGATAAATAGCATGACCGTAGATCCGAACGAAAAATAGCCTAGTTCTTCTCCTTTTTTAAAATTAGTTGACGAATGGAGAAGGTGGATGCTGTTAATATTTAAAGCACCAATCTTTACAAGGGCAATTTTACCGAAACAAGTCGATAATTCCGAAATTAATCGGTAATTGGTAGAAAACGGTTTATCGCCAAATAGCGTTCCTAAATGATTAACCGGGTAAGATTTCTCCCCGAGTGCATACCGAAAGGCCACTTCCCCATTAATTGGGTAATGGACGCGATGATAATGGCTTGGGGATAAATACAGGATAAAAAAGTAGCCATCTACGTAATCAGCGGCTTTCCGATCATCACCGAGCACTTCCTTCACAGTATATAAGCGGTTTTTAATATAAAAGGACTGGTCGGAAGAGATTTTGCCCATATCACTTAAAATGCCGTCAACAGGAGACACGATTGTATTTGGAGATTGATTAATTGGGCGGACATTTGGCTTCAAGCGCCTAGTAAAAAATTCCTGCAACGTATTGTAGTGATGGATCGGATGCTCCATTTCGTTTTCATTGATTCGATATATAGTAGAAAACGGTTGAATAAGCGGGCGGCTTATTCTTGAGCTTGTCATTGATTTTAGCAAGGAAGAAGCAAAAGGATTTCCTGACAGTTCAACGAAGTATTTAAAAATTGTTTTCAGCAAATAACTCAATTCCTCTTTATCATAATAGTATTTAATGGAGTGATTTTATGTTTTTATTTCGATATATTGATTATACTAAAATAAAAGCCCAACTTGCCAATGGGATTACATTACTAAATCTTAGTTTCGGTATTATTGCGATATTAATTATATTAAAAGGGTACAGCCATATGAGCTTGCTGTTTATTTTCCTAGCTGCATTGTTTGATCGTTTCGATGGGATGGTTGCGCGGAAATACAATGCCGAATCGGATTTTGGCAAAGAACTTGATTCACTGTGCGACCTCGTTTCATTTGGTGTTGCCCCTGCGTTACTAATCTATCAAACAACCTTATTTGAAATGCCACGAATTGGTATGATGTTGACGATACTTTATATTTTGTGCGGGGCAATTCGCTTGGCCCGCTACAACGTAAAAGAATTTGATGGTGTGTTTTACGGCATTCCAATTACTGTTGCCGGAGTAGCGATGACTTTAAGTTCCTTGCTCGTTCCATATCTTCCTATCCTGTTTTTTGCGATTTTAACAGCTTTATTGACAGTGCTTATGGTTAGCAATATAAGAGTAGCTAAAGTATAGTACGGTTAAGAAACGATGAAAGGTGAGGTGTAAGCATGCCATCAAAATGGAAAAATATTGTTGAAGCTGATTGGTTAGTAGAACATATTTCCGATTCGAATCTTGTGATTGTTGATTGTCGTTTTCATCTTGAAGATCCTGAAGAAGGAAAGAAACAATATGAAGCAGGGCATATTTCAAATGCAGTCTATTTTGATCTTAACGAAGATTTATCAGGACCGGTTAAAGAGCATGGCGGAAGACACCCTTTGCCTGACCCGACAGTATTTCTAAATAAACTTGAAAACGCTGGAATAAACGAAACAGTCACGGTCGTAGCTTATGATGATCAAAACGGGATGGTGGCGGCAAGATTTTGGTGGATGTTGAAGTACTTCGGACATCCCGCGGTCTACGTTTTAGATGGGGGATTCTCACATTGGGTTGAAAAAAATTATCCGGTATCTACAAATGTCCCACGTCCTATAAAGCGTAAATTCCAGCCAAAAATCAATGAAGAGATGGTAGTCGATATGAAAGATGTTCAAGAACAACTTCATAAACTGGATACAGTCTTAGTCGATTCCCGTTCAGCTGAACGTTATCTGGGAGTGCATGAGCCACTCGATTCAAAAGCAGGGCATATTCCTGGAGCCGTAAACTTTTTTTGGGGCGAAAATGTAAAAGATGGAAAATGGGATAAAGAATTAATTAAACACCGGTTTGATGGCCTAAAGGAAAAAGAAGAAATTATTGTCTATTGTGGTTCTGGTGTCTCTGCCTGCCCAAATATTTTAGCGATGCAGGAAGCAGGATTAGAAAATGTGAAGTTATATGCTGGCAGTTGGAGTGATTGGAGCAGTTACGCTGACAATCCAGTTGAAACGAAGAAAAGAATGATTTAACCCTATTCAGCAAGGCGTATTTGACTAAGAATCGGTTATTTGCCGGTTCTTTTTTTTATCCCAATCAAAATAAATATGTTTATTGCACGTGTAATTTGCACGTGTTATTATATAATTGAAAGGAGGGGAACAAAAGATCTTCAAGGGAAATCATTAAACTTCTTGAAAATCATGGTTGGTATTTAAAACGGGTTGTAGAAAGTCATTACCACTTTAAATTACCCTTCAAAACCCGGCACAGTGTCAGTTCCTCATCCTAGAAAAGACCTTTTAAACCTGGAACACTAAATTCAATATTAAAACAAGCAGGGCTTAAATAGCTCTTCTAAAGGAGATTTTTCAATAAATGGCAAAGTATTTATTTCCAGCTATTTTTGACCAAGGTAATGATGGAAGTGAAGGATACACTGTAACATTTCCCGACTTACCTGGTTGTATTACTGAAGGGTCTGACTTGCAAGAAGCAATGTCAATGGCACGCGATGCTTTGTCAGGCTTTCTTTATGGAATGGAAGAGGACGGTGAAACAATTCCAACTCCTTCATCTCCTGCAAATGTTCAAATAGAAAAAGGTGCATTTGTCGCACTTGTGGAAGCGTGGACAGATATTATTCGAGAAGAAACGGAAAACAAGGCTGTTAAAAAGACCCTTACCATTCCTAAATGGCTCAATGATGCAGCTGAAAAAGAAGGCGTTAATTTTTCACACTTACTCCAATATGCAATTAAAGAACGACTCGGTATTCGTAAGCGCTCGTCATAATGACGGGTGTTTTTCTTTTGTAGAAATTATCACGCCGCAACCGTCAGCAAGACCCCCACTGAGGGAAGTTTCGCCTTATACACACCCAAAGGTATCTACCTTTGCACGCTGATGCGTACACACATCATAACTAGGTTGGATTTCGTCCCGTTTTTCCAACAGATGCCATTTTTTATTTTTCGTTAAAACACTATCTCTAGAAAAACAACTTTAGCTTTTTTTAAAGGAAATGAAGTTCTTTTAGAGAATTTCCAATCTATATACTTTCATGTGAAGGGAGAAATATAATTTGAAGGCAATCGAACAATTTGTCCATATTAACGACTTAAGAGACCGCTTTTTTCCCCAGTATGAAACGATCACACAAGAACAATTAGAATGGAAAACAGATGGATATGCCAATAATATTGCTTTTTTATTAAGGCATACTGCCCAAGCCGAAGACTGGTTTCTTCACGCAGTCATTTTAGAAAAACAAGATTTTACCCCAAAAAGGAAAAAAGAATTAACAAACACAGAGGAAATAATGGATTATCTCAAAGAAACAAGAGAGAACACAATTAATTTTTTAGAGCAAAACGAGATGTCCATTTTGAAAGAAACGAGAACCATGCCTGACGGCTTTAGGGGAAAAAATGTTGAAAACCCAACGGTGGAGTGGATAGTAAAAAGAATGTTCGATCACGAAGTCTATCATCTCGCACAAGTCAATATCTTACTTAGATTGCAAGGGATCGATCCGCCAAGTATGTGATTTAAGCCAAATATGAACTTTGCTAGAATCCCCAACCATATGGGGATTCTCTTTTTGCTCGATACTTACAATAAAGTCCAAATTTTTATGTTCAGGCTTTCAGTAAACGTCCGGTAATAATTACCTTACATAGCCTGAACGCTTTGGTTAAATACTATCGGAGCAGATGATCGTGTGATTGAAGAAGTCAATCATGAAAATGAAGATACCATCAAACAGCTTTCAAGGAGTAATTCAAGAAAGCCCATTTGAATTCTTAGGAGGTAACATCGTGAAAAGAAGGCTTCTTTTAGGCGCTTTTCTTTTTTTCATAGGGTTATTACTCTTTAATAATAAGGCGTTTACTGCCGAAGAAACGAAAATTTATATTGATTTATGGGATAATACATTGTTTTTAATTAAGCATAAAGAAATTGTAGGGGAATTCAAAATATCGCCTGGAACAGACAATTCTCCGACTCCAATTGGTACATTTAAAATTGTCGAAAAATCAAAAGATTGGGGCGGCGGTTTTGGTTCCAGATGGCTTGGTTTAAATGTTCCTTGGGGGAAATACGGGATTCATGGTACAAACAAATCTTGGCTGATTGGTGAACGTGTCAGCAGCGGATGTGTACGAATGTTTAACGAAGATGTTGAGAAACTTTACGATATGGTGCCGATTGGAACAATTGTACATATTCGCGGTCCAATTACAGGAACGGGAGAAGGCGAGTTCAAAAACCTTTCGCTTGGTTCAAAAGGCACACTTGTGCAAATTGTTCAACAGCGGCTAAAAGCAGGCAGCTATTACACTGGCCCGACAAACGGAATTTATGATGAGGAAACGGAACGTGCCGTGAAGAAATTCCAAAGAAAGCACAGGCTTTACGAAACAGGAGGAATAACCACAATCGAATATAATCTTTTAGGGATATTGGAATAGTTTTTGTAGGAGTAAGATTATGAAAAAGGGAATCATCTTTGCCATTTTTTATGGAAGCATTTTATCTGTAGCTTTTTTGTTACGAGAACCTATGTTGGTTTGGTTAAATCATAGTAATTTGTCCCAACTTCCACTCATGCTTTTCCTTGCTATTTTGTTCAGCATCCTTCCTATTGTTCCATTTACCGTTTTTTCTGGACTTATGGGGGCAAAATATGGAGTATGGATAGGTGCTGCCATTAATTGGACGGGTTCTGTTGGAGCTGCAATCATCTTTTTCTTTCTTTCCCGTTATTTTTTCGTTCTACAATTTCAGCAATATATATCAAGGTATAAAAAGATTAAAAAGTTTGATTCTATTATTAGCAGAAATGCCTTTGTAGCTGTTTTATTCAGTCGAATGATTCCAATTATTCCTCCACCTGTAGTCAATATCTATTCGGGTTTAAGTTCGATGTTTTTTAGAGAATATATACTCGCAACAGCTATCGGCAAGATTCCTGGAATCATTTTCTACGCCTATTTAGGAAAGCAACTATTCACTTCAAACTATTCATTGTTTTTAGGTATCTTTATTTATTTAGGATTTATTATTATCGTGGCTCTCGTATATTTTCTCTGGTATAAAGGAAAAAAAGCTGTAGATTATTAGGATAGAGAAGGATATCCCTATAATTTACCGAATAGTTATAATATATGGAAATATATAAATTCTATCATTGTTTTTGAGAATTAAATTTATAAAAGTGAATATAAATGACTGTAAAGATTGAACAAGCCCTTTAATGGATGCACAGGATTAAAATTTTATAGGGGGGAGACACAAAAGTGAAACCAACTCAGCAAACATTCGATGCTGTTGTTGTCGGAGCTGGATTTTCGGGGCTATATATGCTTTACCGATTACGAGAAGCCGGTTTCTCTACTCGCGTCTATGAAGCTGGTGGGGATGTTGGAGGTGTTTGGTATTGGAACCGCTATCCCGGAGCGAGATGCGATTCTGAAAGCATCTATTATAATTTCACATTCTCTGATGAACTGCTTCAAGAATGGACATGGTCACAAAGATATCCCGAACAGCCGGAAATATTGCGTTACCTTCGTTTTGTGGCAGACAAATTTAAACTTCGCCAAGATATCCAGTTCAATACGCGCGTTGCCGCTGCCCATTACGATGAAAAAGCGAACCGATGGAAAATCCAACTAGACGACGGCACAATTGCGTATGCTAAATATTTTATTACAGCGGTCGGATGTCTGTCTGCCGCAAATATACCAAAGTTTGAAGGCATTGACAGCTTTAAAGGTGAATGGTATCACACTGGGCATTGGCCGCACGAGAAGGTAAATTTCGCGGGAAAGCGAGTTGGGGTTATCGGCACTGGCTCAAGTGGTGTCCAGTCGATCCCTGTTATTGCAGAGGAAGCAGAGCATCTTACAGTTTTTCAGCGAACACCACAGTATAGTTCCCCGGCAAAAAATCACCCGTATGATCCTGAATTCATAAGAAAGACCAAAGAAAATTACAATGAAATTAGGCAGCAAATGCGCAATTCCAGAGTAGGCATCCCATTGATGAGAAATGAACAGTCAGCGCTAGATGCTCCACATGAGGAACGCCTGCAAAAATATGAGGAAGTTTGGAATGAAGGTGGGTTCTGGAAGCTCGCAGCTACATACGGTGATTTGACGACGAATGAAGCAGCAAATGAAACATTGTCCGATTTCCTCCGTTCCAAGATCCGTAAAGTTGTAAAAGACCCAAAGGTAGCCGAAAAATTGATGCCAGATTACTTTTATTTTACGAAGCGTCCAATTATCGATACGAATTACTATGAAACTTTTAACCGTGATAACGTAACGTTAGTAGATGTAAAGGAAGCGCCAATTGAGAGAATTACGCCAACAGGTTTAAAAACTGCAGAAAAAGAATACGAACTGGATGCCATTGTTTTTGCGACAGGCTTTGATGCAATGACAGGCCCATTATTCAAGATTGATATTCGCGGCAAAAATGGGTTGGGATTGAAAGAAAAATGGGCGGAGGGTGCACGCTTGAAGACTTACCTTGGAATGTCAACTGCAGGTTTTCCTAATTTCTTTATGATAACAGGTCCTGAAAGCCCTTCCGTCATCAGCAACATGCCAGTATCCATTGAGCAGCATGTTGAGTGGATATCTGATTGTATCCATTATCTTCACAAGAATAACTTGGAAACCATTGAAGCTAGAACGGAAGCAGAAGAAGCGTGGAGCAAGCATTGCAAAGAAGTGGCAGAAGCTACGCTTTATTCTAAGACTGATTCCTGGTATACAGGGGCGAACATCGAAGGGAAGCCGCAAGGATTTCTAATTTATCTAGGAGGCGTTGGGACATACCGAGAAATTTGCAGCGAAGTTGCTGCTAAAGGGTATGAAGGATTTACTTTAGAGCCCTCTAGTAACTGAAACGAATACAGATCATGAAAGGAAAAATGATAAACTTAATATTTATAAGAGGAGATGAGTAAATAATGGCTCTTGATCCACAAGCAAAATTTGTTCTGGAACAAATGGAAGCGGCAGGCGCTCCGCCAATGCACACACTTACGCCTGAAGAGGCAAGGAAATCTACCGATATGAGAGCTTTGGCCGGAGAGCCAGAAGAAGTAGGAAAAGTAGAAGACAGGACAATTCCTGGCCCAGAAGGTGAGATACCAGTCCGTATTTATACACCTCAAGGCCAAGGACCATTTCCGGCATTGGTTTATTACCATGGGGGCGGTTGGGTTATCGGAGACCTGGATATTGTCGATGTAACGTGCCGATTGTTGGTAAATCGAGCGGGTTGCATCGTTGTCTCCGTAGATTATCGACTGGCGCCTGAGCATAAATTCCCTGCGGCTGCTGAAGATGCTTATGCCGCTGCAAAGTGGGTAGCTGAGAATGCTTCAACGATTCAGGCAGACCCGAAGCGTATTGCGGTTGGAGGAGATAGTGCGGGCGGAAACCTTGCAGCTGTTACAGCATTGATGGCAAGAGATAGAGGAGGACCATCCTTTGTTCATCAAATGTTAATCTATCCAGTCACGCACTACAATTTTGATACGGAATCCTATAACAAAAATGCGGAAGGATATTTTTTAACAAAAGACAGCATGGTCTGGTTTTGGAACCATTATTTGCGCGACGGCCAAGACGGAAAGAATCCATATGCTTCTCCTTTACTAGCAAATGATCTTAGCGGACTTCCTCCAGCATTAGTGATTACAGCAGAATATGACCCTTTGCGTGATGAAGGGGAGGCGTATGCTGAACGGCTAAAAGCGGCGGGTGTTGCAGTAGAAATGACGCGGTATAATGGAATGATCCACGGATTTTTCTGGATGCCCCAAGCATTGGAACAAGGAAAGAAAGCAATTGAACAGGCAGCCAATGCATTGAAGGATGCGTTTCTAAGATAGAGGACACTTATATTATCAAGCCTACTTTGACTTTTATTAACAACCTATCTATAATGAGCATGTTGATACTTTTTAATTTAAGGAGGATTATTGAAGAAGTGTTTATTATCAGACTACGTTCCCAAGTTTTGAACAAGTAATTTAATACGTTCAAAGGCTCTGCTCGTGTATGCAGAGTAAACGGGATTAGTCTGCCTTTTTTAATAATCTTCATTTTAGATACAAATATGTAATGTGAAGAAAGGTGGGTTGTTCTGCCTTTCTTTCTTTATTTGCATAATATTTCTATGGTTTTGTATCGATAAACGTTTATTTGTGGCAGCTCCTATAATTTAACCCTAATTCAATAATGGCAGGGCTTATTCCCTTTACTCTAAATCACAGGCAGATCGCCTGTGATTTTTTTTGTGAAAAGAAAACCATACGCTAGGCGTATGGTTCCGGAAAGCTTTCAGCGATGTATCAA